>NZ_JAUBTB010000085.1:0-31404 GCF_036704965.1 Microcoleus sp. F10-B2
AATTTTAAACGAAATAACAGTATTCTTGTTCCCCCCGCAATGCAGCGGGGGGGCTAGGGGGGTCGAAGAGTGTTGCATGATTTTAGAGAAATGGTATAATTTCTCACTTTGTATTCAAGGAGAAAAAGCGTTTATTTGATTATGTCGATCCAGAGATTGAACTGATATTTATCGAATTGCCAAAATTCAATAAACAACTGGATGATTTAGAAACTTTGACTGACAGCAAGTCTTCAGAGGAGTCTGTCACTGTAGCCATTAGAAACACAAAAGGAATGTCTGTATCCCTCTCTATCGAATGCTTACCACCATTCCGCAAACACCCAAAATTTGGCGGAACAGGAAAAGATCCTCTTTGGCAGATTGACGACAGCAAAATCCTCGGAGATATTGAAGCTGTGCAAGATAGTCCAACTCATGTCAGTATTTTGCCAAGCGCTACAATGCTTTTAGAGAAATATGAAGCAGCGCTGGCCCAGACACAGAACGAATGGGAGAAAGTTTGATAGTTTAATTTAGTCAACGGGAGAACAGCAATGGCATGGGTGTTTAGCTTATCGGCTGAATGTGGCACAAAGCAATCTGAAGCACAGCAATTTGCTCAATATTTCAATGAAATTTCCTGGGTGATTTCAAACGGTAGACATTCCCAATGTCGGGCAGCAAATTTTCAGGACATAGAAGAAAATTGGTGGTGTCGAGTTTGTCCAAGTGGCATCAGTGAGATTGAAATTGACACTCCAGAAAGTGCTTATTTAATGACTGAAATAGGTATATTTCTGTATCATAGTTTGCGGTTTGCTCCACCGTTTCGATATGCTTTAGTTGGTATGGAAGTAGATGAGTTTAGAACCTACAGCGAATTGATTGAAGAGCCTGCCTTGGTTTTTCCGGGATTGGTTTGAGCTGAAGCTGTTTGGCAAGCAACGGGAGCATCTTCGGTTTTTCGATCGTTCAGTCTCGGATATGTTTGGAAGCCCTATGAAGGTGAAGTTTATAGACCACTAATCGCATCACCGGACTTAAAGAACAAGCTTGATGAATTGCTGAGCGTGGGGTAAATCCTTTCAATGGAGGCATCACCCCTGACAGTAAATACCAAGCTGTGCGATGTTTGCAGAAATAGCGATCGCCCCTACCTATCTAATTAGTCGCTCCATACAGCGATAGTTACAAATATACAGAAACCCAGTTGCTACAAAACACCGGGTTTCTCCATATTGTTGCTGCATTTTCGACCGATCAAACTCCGTTTATGTAGGCCATAACTGGAGTACCTTGCTGCTGCTGCGCGATTTCCAAAAGGCGCTGAATGCGCTCCTCTGTCGGCGGGTGAGTGCGGAAAAGTGACTGCAAACCTTTAGTCGAAAAAGGATTCACAATCAGCAGCGGTGACATCGCAGGATTGCCGTGCATGGGAATTTCATGACCCATTTTCTCCAATTTTTGCAGCGCGTTTGCTAGACCGATCGGGTTATTGGTAATTTCCACCGCACCGCTGTCGGCTGCAAATTCCCTGGTCCGAGAAATCGCCAATTGAATTACGGTTGCTGATAGTGGCGCTAAAATGATTAAAAACAGCAAACCAAATGGATTGGCGCCTTGTCTGCTATCCCGCGTTACGGGGCCGTAAAGCGCTCCAAAAGTCAGAATTCGCCCGACAAATGTAATCGCGCCGGCAATTGTCCCTGCCACTGCTTGAGTGAGGGTATCGCGGTTGCGGATGTGCGTGAGTTCGTGGGCTAAAACGCCTTCCAATTCGTCGCGGGAAAGCAGCTTGATGATGCCTTCAGTAACTGCTATTGTCGCGTGTTCCGGGTCTCTTCCTGTGGCGAATGCGTTGGGAGATTGAGTGGGAACTAGAAATATTTTCGGTACGGGAATTTGGGCTTTTTCGCTCAGCGATGCTACCATATCGTAGATTTCTGGTGCTTCGGTGCGGGCGATCGGCTGAGCGCGGTAAGCCATTAACGCGGCCGTGTCGGAATAGTACCAAGAGCTAAAACTTGAGAAGGCGGCTAGCGCTAAACCGATGTAAAGTCCTTGCTCGTTGCCGATTAAATAATAACTTCCTAAAACTAGAAGACCGCTTAGGAGTCCTAAAAGAGCTGCTGTCCTGAGTTGATTGGTTCCTAACATGGCGGGTTGAGGGCGATCGAGATTTTTTTTATTTTTGAGCTTGTTATTAGATTTTCATATTTGGGGCGATCGCGCCTCTATCTGCCGAAATAGCTGCTGCCGCCAATAGTAGTATTCCACCTTTTCAGTGAGAAACTGGGAATGCCTCGGAAGGCTCTCTCGCCTGCTCTCAAGAGGCGGTAGAGGCGCAGGATATGACATTTCCCGGCTCTCCTTGAAAACGAGATTAAACGAGATAACCATTCTCAATACCTTTTGAATGCAATTATGGTATAATTAGTTAATATGAGATAGTAAAAATTCCACAGAGATCATGACTCTCGATCTAGAGATTTTTCAAACAGTCGTTAAGATGCCAGAATTTCTTAAACAAGAGATATTGCATTATGCACAATATCTACTTGAGAAACACGCAAAAACTGAATCATCTCAAGAACAACTTGAACAACCTCATGGTTATGGTAGTTGGGCAGCTCAGATCGTTATGTCTGATGATTTCGATGAACCGCTGGAAGATTTAAAGGAATATATGTAACATGGAATCCCTTTTAGATACTCATGCCTTTCTGTGGTATTTGCTGGGCGATTCCAATCTAAGTAGTAAAGCAAAAGAAGCTATCGATACTAAAACAGGTTTGTACTTTAGTATTGCCAGCCTTTGGGAAATCTCTATTAAAATCAATGTCGGTAAGCTTCAACTGAATCGGCCATTTGAAGACCTGCCGAAGGAATTGCAATACATTAACGCTCAAATTTTACCCATTACATTTGAAGACACTGAGATTTACGCAGGTCTTCCTCTCCATCATCGAGATCCCTTCGATCGCATTCTGGTAGCACAGACGATGAATCATTCGCTGGTTTTGATTAGTCGCGATGAGGCTTTTGATGCTTATCCAATTCAGCGAGTTTGGTCATGAAGAAGGCAAAAATTTTATAAGGAACTCCACCTAACAAAAGAGAATAGCCAGATACCTGACTTGTTTAAGAAGTAAGGTATCTGGCTATTCGGCTGAATTCTCCAACCCTAAACCGCTTGCACTTGCTTTTCCTCAACAGAAACAGGTTCTTGATATACTGTTTGAGACTCATTCGCCAAAAAGTCAGCCAATTGAGCTTCGATTTCATCCCGCACAATCTGGCGGTATTCCAGGAAATGCTCGTTGTGAGCACACACTGTTAAATAATGATCCCAAACCGCAGGATTCCGCTTGAGAATGCTGAACAAATGATGCCAAAACTTCCAGCGAGTTTTGCGCTTGACTCCTTGTCGCCAAACCACAGTTAACAGTGCTCGCAAATCGATCCAACTGGGAACTCTCGCAGGTATCTTTGCTGTAGGTGCACCCAACATTAAGAAATGGCGATAAGTCCGGTCTAAATATTTCTCAGCATCGTACACTTCGCAGAATGCCTCGACATATTCGCGGGCAATATCTTCGAGAGGCCGCGTGGGGATAAAGTTCATCAAAGTAGTCTGGTTGAGGTTGCCAGATTTGTCGCGCAACCGCCCTTCTTTTGCTAGTCTGTGGGACAATGCCGTGTGTGGCAAAGCTTGCAGCATTCCAAAGGTTGTGCTCGGAATGGCTGCTGCTTCGGCAAACTGGACAATCCGCTGACCCGCACCGGGTTTTTCGCCGTCAAATCCGATGATAAATCCGGCCATTACTCGCAAACCGGATTTGGCAATTAACTCTACGGATTCGATCAGGGAATTGCGGGTATTTTGGAATTTTTTGGTCATTTGCAAGCTTTCTTCATCGGGAGTTTCAATCCCTAGAAACACTGCATTGAAATTGCAAGCAACCATCATATCCATCAATTCTTGGTCTTGGGCTAAATCGATGGATGCTTCGGTGTTGAAAGTAAACGGGAATTTGTGTTCTTCTTGCCAGACTTTTAAGTCTTTTAGCAAGAGTTTGACGCTGCGTTTGTTGCCGATAAAGTTGTCGTCTACCATGAACACGCCGCGCCGCCAGCCCAAGTTGTAGAGATAGTCTAATTCTGCTATCAATTGTTGGGGGTTTTTGGTGCGAGGTTTGCGGCCGTAGAGGACGATGATGTCGCAGAATTCGCACTGGAAAGGACAGCCTCGGGAAAATTGAATCGACATCGAATCGTAGGCATCTAGTTCCAGCAAATCGAAGCGGGGAACGGGGGTTGTGGTAACATCTGGTTTTACGCCGTCCGATCGATAAATTCCGCTTTTTTCGCCCCGTTGTATTGCTTCGACGAACATCGGCAAGGTGATTTCGCCTTCGTCGAGAATCAGGTAATCTATGCCCGCTGCTTGAGGTTCTTCGGGTACGGAGGTGGGGTAGGGGCCGCCGCAAGCTACGGATTTACCGCGCCGTTTTGCTTCGCGAATGATGTCTAGCAAATCTTCTTTTTGGACAATCATGGCGGAGAGAATAACGAGCTCTGCCCATTCCCATTCTGCTTCGGTGATTTGTCTGATGTTGCGATCGACTAACTTAAATTCCCATTCTTGGGGTAAAATAGCTGCTACCGTTACCAAACCCAGCGGTGGTAGCAGCACTTTACGATCGACTAATTCTAGGATTTTCTCGTAAGACCAAAATGTTTTCGGAAACAGGGGGTAAACTAGGAGAACTCGCATTATATGTTAAACCTCACATCAGTAAACAACTTGCGATCGGGCTGGCGTGTTTGAGAGTTCGATCGACTCTCAAGACTTCATGTTAAGGCTAAAATTACGATCTTGCACTCGATCGAATATCTGGCGAGGGGTGACACCCCCTAAGACCAACAAATTGAGCGCAATTTTTAGCTTGCAGTTCCCTGTTAAAGTTTGCAAATGCTGATATCTTATCGTATTTGACGCTTAATTGACGATAATCGCATTTAAAAAGCATGGGACTAAGGCAAAAAAGAACTTGAAAAACTTACATTATTCGTAAGATGCGCCTCGGCGCACCCTAGATATATCTCGTAAGGTAAACATTCCCTCTTCCCTCTTCCTTCTTCCCTCTTCCTTCTTCCCTCTTCCTTCTTCCCTCTTCCTTCTTCCCTCTTCCCTCTTCCTTCTTCCCTCTTCCTTCTTCCTTCTTCCTTCTCGCCTACTTTGAATCTTTGCCGGGAATCCCGCTAGTTCTTAACATATCGGCCACTGTGCCGCAGTAACTCGGCATTCCTATGCTTTCGGGATTCACAAGATTTTGATAGGTAAAATGGCGGTAGCTAATGCAAAATCTATCCCAAGCAGCCACCTGAATTCGGAACAGCCAAATAAAGAAATCGGCCAGCCAAGGTGACAGAGTAATCCGAAAAAATATGTTTTTATTCAAATACTGGCAAGCTTGTTCTACCACTTCGTTAGCTGTAATCGCTGAATTTCCTAGCACAAAATGTCGCGGTTCCTCGGAAGCCGGCGGATGTTCAACTAAATAATTAACTACTTTGGCAATATCTGCGCCGTGGATGAAGTGAAAACTGCCATCTGCCTTAAACCAGCGAATCAAACCAATCCATTTTGCGACAAGTGGCAGGCCAGATGACAAGTGAGAGACTGGTTTTTCAGCGTCTCCTCCCAATACTAATGTCGGGTAAAGTGCCGTAATCGGAGGCACATTTGTCAAGGCTGATAAATGCACCATGCAGTTGTATTTTGAGCTAATATAATCTGTCCCCAGTTCCCCGGCTTCTTTTAGCAAATTGTTGTCTCGACCGAGAATGCTGGCAGTTGAAAAATAAATTACTTGTTGGCAAGTCTGTGGCGAAAGTAGTTGAATTAGGCGGAGAGTTTTGGTTACGTTAACATCAAAAACTTCTTGAGTTCCTCCCCAAGCAGTAGCGGCTACAATTGCTACATTTATTGTTTGGAGAAGTTCGGCAAATTGCTCGATATCTCGCATATCGCCTTGTAATATATGGATGCCTGGGCGGGCTTTCCAATCAAATTTTAATTTTTCGGGGTTGCGAACTAAGAGGTAAAGTTCGTGGTTTGTTTCTTGAATCAAAGTTTCGGCCATGTAGTGACCGATACAGCCACTTGCACCCGTTATGAAAATTTTTTTGGCGTTCATTTTGCAGAAGGGGAAGGGGGGGGACGGCAAGGGGGAGAATTGGGCTGTTTCATTCTCCTGCAATCCGCCAGGGGTTGAAACCCCTGGCTAATAGCAAAAGTCGGTTGAAACCGACTGAAGAGCACCATTGTTAATAAAGGGCTTTTTTGTGGGTGGGGGCGGGTTTATTTAACCTGTCTGCACTCCTTAAAACTCTTGGTGAACCCGCCCCTACGGGATGCTTTATTCGCAAGGGTGATCTTTAGTGAGTTAAAACCGACGGAAATATTAATCTTTAGTCCTCTTAAGAGGACTTTAGCTATGAGACAGGGGTTGAAACCCCTGTCGGATTGTCGGACTCAAGCAGCAACTGCAAGCAATTTGTCGGCTTGTTTTGCCGTTTCAAAGAAGAAACGCACGTTATCTTCCGGAGTTCCCGGTAATACGCCGTGTCCCAAATTGAGGATGTGTCCGCGATGACCGGCTTTGCGAATTGTATCAAGAATTCGATCGCGAATAAACGGTTGAGAGCCAAACAACACGCCCGGATCGAGATTTCCCTGAACGTTCATGTTGGGGCCCAAACGCTTGCGCGCGTCGGCCATATCAACCGTCCAATCGACGCTGATGATATCAGCGCCGGATGTTGTCATGCGTTCGAGGAGGCCGGCGCTACCGGTGACTAACAGAATTAACGGTGTGTCGGGATGGGTTTTTTTGACTTGCTCGAACACCTGTTTCTGGTAAGGTAAAGCGAAGGTGTCGTAGTCTTGCGGGGACAGTTGGCCGGCCCAAGAGTCGAACATTTGCACTACTTGCGCGCCGCAGTCGATTTGATAGCGCACGTAAACGGCGATCGCATCGGCGAATTTTGAGAGCAACTGATGCAGTAAAGTTGGATCGGAAAATGCCATGTTTTTGATAACGGCATAATCCTTAGAACCTTTGCCCTCAACCGCATAGGCCGCCAGCGTCCAGGGCGCGCCCACAAAACCGAGCACGGTGGATTTGTTGCCGACTTCTTCGCGCAGGGATTTCAGGATTGTTTTGATAAACGGCAAGCTTTCTTCCGGGTTCAGCGGTTGCAGGTTGTCGATTTGCTGCTGAGTGCGAATCGGTGAGTGGATAATCGGGCCTTTACCTTCGGCAATGTCCATGTCAATGCCCAAACCGGGCATGGGTGTGACAATATCGGAAAACAGAATTACGCCGTCGGGTTGAAACGCGCGCCACGGCTGAAGGGAAACTTCGATCGCCACTTCGGGAATTTCGGAACGTTCGCGAAACGAGGGATACTTTTCTCGCAAATCTCGATAAGCCTTCATGTAGCGGCCGGCTTGGCGCATCATCCATACGGGGGGGCGGTCTAGGGTTTCGCCGCGGGCTGCCCGCAACAACAAGGGAACTTCATTTAATGCCGACATTTTAACTTTTCTCTACCTTAGATATTTCAATGCCTTTGGTAGCTTACCACTGTGCGATCGTCCTTTTCGATCGAAAATTCGGCGATCGGGCCGCATCAGCTATTGTCTGTGATTGCGAGGCCCGTTAGCGTAGCGATCCGAAGGAAAGCAATTGCGGGATCTGTTTTGTAGGGTTTCTATTTTCTGGGCTGATGAACTAATTGGTAGACCTTGATTTGCGATCGAACTGTGGTAGTTTGCGAGGGCCTTGAAAAATCGCTGAAACGACGGTATTTCGTCGCTCCCCTCGCAGCATTGCTGGGCAAGGGTTTCAGCGATTTTTTCTGCGGGGTTGAAGGAGTTTTGACGGATATTTTGGGAGGCCCTCGCAAATGGCCTCTGGACATCTTGCCCTGTATATGGTGTATGATGGAGTGATCCCCACTCGCTGGGGAAACTAATTGAATGGAAACATTATCTACTTATACCAATTTAATATGAAGCTGCATAGAATAGGGCTTCAAGAATAAAATTGTAAGATGACAACGAACAGATTTGCGAGCGGAGTGATTTTTTCAAGAACTTGTTGCAAGCGCTCTCGTAGTTGCCCAAGAGTTGTAAAAACCTCTCCAACAAGTTGCTGTTTGATATATTCCCAAACCCGTTCAATTGGATTAAGTTCTGGACTATGTGAGGGCTGACAGACTGGAATTAAATTTTCTGGCCAATCGAGTTCATTAGTGATATGAGCACCCGCTTGATCCATTTGAATTAGAGCAATATCTTCACCCAATTGTAGAGAAAGAGCGTCAATAAATTGCTGAAAATCTTCTCCATTAAGATGGGCATATTCTTGGCAAAAATGCCAGCCACTCAATGGTTCGACTACCCCATACAACCAAAAATTTTCACGCTTCCACAGTATGGGAGCAACTGGTTTTACCCCCCGGGCTGTAATTACTTTTCCCGTCAACGTTTTCAGTCCCAAACGGGTAACATCAAGACACAAATATCGTAGCCGTTTACCCAAACCCAAAAAATTTTTGAAACGTCAAGACTGCTGGGACGATGTTTTTTTAAAAAGTTCCACTGCTTTTATGTCCTGTAAAGCACTTTGCGGACGTGGCACTTTCAGTGAGAGCTTTGAGGCGATAATGCACCCAAGCATAAACTGTTGCATAAGTCAGTTCTAGATTATACTCTTTTTTGAGGCATTCAACAATTTCTCCGTAGCTTTTGAAGGCGGCTCCTTTTTCGCTTCCGTTCTTTGAACCCTGCTAATGCAAAGAGAGTCAAGTGTGGTAATTGTCCGGGGGCTTTTTTCACCAACAATAATTCCGATAATCCACCCCGCCGATACTTTTGTAACCACGCCCGTTATCGTAGATTTGTCTCTACCCAAACGATGCGCTAATTCTTGATGCTCCTGTACTTGCCCTGTTTTTAACCACCATAATACTTGTATTCGTTCTCTTTGGCTGGCAGTACGAGTATTTTTTAGTTGTTTTTCTAAAAACTCTGCACTTTCTTCAATTGTGATTTTTAAACTACGACTGATAAACGCACCATAAAAGCTATCTCTCTATTATATGCAACTTCACATAAAATTGGTATTACAGGTTTAAGACTTATTGCTGGTAGGTTTGATTTGTTGCAGCGTAGGCAAGCTTGCAGCGTAGGTTAGGCGGGCATAGGGGTAAATTCACGCCTACTGTGAATTTGCACATTTGAGAGAGGTTGGGTGCTATTAACTCGTGCATCCCGGCAGAAGTAACTGACCACCCCTTGGGGTGGTAAAAAAAGAGGTAAGACGCGCTCGTGCCGAGTCGATGTGTATGTTCATTATCTACGTCTACTCAAGCCCCCAGCTTGAGCCGTGGGTAATTACGAATTAAGAATTGGAGCGAAGCGACTTGACAATCATATTGGCGCTTTTGGCGTTACTTCTGCCGCTGTGTACCAGTCTATCTTGTACCGATTAGGAATCAAGCGGACCTAGCAACAAGCTTCCAATCGATTGCGGGTCTTCGTTGAAGTAGTATTCGCGGATAGCCTCCACCATTTCATCGGTGGTGATATAGCCGCTGCCATCCTTATCGATCAGGCGGAAAGCCACACGTGTATCGGCCTTTGGCACGTTGATCAACGTATGCATCCAAAGTTCATATTCCTCTAAACTTTGACGACTATCGCCATCGACATCGACGATGTCCATGACCGCCTCGCAAAACGGACGATAGCCTTGCTCAAAGTTTTCAGGGGTTACAAGCATACTGTTGGCAAATGCATTCTTGTATTCGGCTTCGCTGATACGACCATCTGCATTGGCATCGGCAGTTGTGACAAGACGCTGCCAAAGTTGCATGGTGAGGTCATATAACCGCTGTCGCGCTGCGGAATCAGGTCCATGACCAAATGCCTCGCACATCCTGGCAACAGCCTGCTCGAAATCTGTTTTCTCAACGTAGCCATTGCCATCAAAGTCGTATCCTTTAAAACGTCGAGCGAGCTTTTTATTGAGAAATGGTGAAATGTTCATAAGAGATATTTTCCTTGTCGAGTTAAATGAATTAATGATTGATACCAATTTTACATGAAGTTGCATAGAATAAAGATAATGTTGATAGGTGATGAGTTATGGCACGTCAACTGATTGTGGCGATCGCAGAAAGTGCAGAAAGTTTGGAGCAACAACTAAAACACAGTCGTACCTAAGCGTCAGAAAGAACGGTTGCAAATGTTGTGGTGGCTAAAAACTGGACAAATCACGAGCGCATCAAACCCTGGCCAAACGTCTGGGACGCGATGGTTCAACGGTAACTAGGTGGCTGCAAAAGTATCGTCAGGGAGGATTGTCCGAATTGTTTGCCCTCAAGAGCGCAAGAGTGAAAATCGCCTCACTTGAGCTTAGAGGCGATCGCCGGATTACAAAAAAGACTGGAACAGCCACGCCTGTTTCAAAAGTTACGGAAAAATCGTGGAGTGGCTCAATGAGACTTATCAACTGAACCTAACATACCCCACAGTCTATCATTGGGTACACTACCGGCTTAAAGCTAAATTAAAAGTGCCGCGCCCCAAAAGCGCGAAGCAAGAACCCAATGCCGATCGGCGTTTTAAAAAAACATCGAAAGAGCCCTGTTGACCTATCAACGCTTATTGGGAAAGGGACAACGGTTGCGTTACTTGTGTCAAGACGAGACTCGCTTAGGACTCAAAACCTTCAAGGGGAAAGTAATTATGGCGTTTGGGGTAAAACTGATCGCACAGGTACTCTGGAAACGTGACAATTTTTGGCTCTGGGCGTGTGGTCGAACCTTTGAGCGGCTGGCATTTTTGTCAAGAATACGATCGCCTCAATACTCAAAGATTTCAGGAGTTTATTGATGCCCTCTCACATCAACTGGGAGATGACATCGCACTAATTCAAGTTGACCAGGCGGGGGTTCATGTAACCAGCGCACGCTCGGTGGCCTGACAATTTGATTCCCGGCAAGTCAACCAGCTCATAGCCCGGAGCAAGGGTCCCATTGAAAGGGTTTGGCAATTTATCAAACAACAATTCAAGGGAGAAGTGTTTCTGACACTTGGGGAATTGCGCGAACGACTGGCAGGAGGTTCTGCAACAAATCACACCTGAATAAATCAGTTCGCTATCTTCTTACACTTTCATTCTGGAAGCTTTATTCTATGCAGCTTCATATTAAATTGGTATTACAGTGATGGCTGTTGGGGAACCACCTACACTTAACCAACCCATGAGACTTCCTTTCGATGAAGGAGGGGAAGTGTTCATTTCCTACTACATTTAAATTGATATTCAGGCGTACCTTTAACCAGTACGCAAGGTACAAGCCAAGGATTATACCTACAAACAAACCTAAGCACTTGACTACCATATCATCTCCTTGTTCACCAGGATAGTGCTAACAGGATTGATGCCTCTGGACACGATCCAGAGGCACCGCGAACATACTCTCCACTCGCTGAGGAAACTAATTGAATGGACACTAGCGAGGCAAAGAAACCCGATTTCTACCAAGAAACCGGGTTGATGAACCCGCGCTAGTGTCCAAAATATAGAACCGATGAAGCACAAATCCTGCGATTGCTTCGTTCCTCGCAATGACAAGAAACAGTCTTCGCAATGACAAGAAACAGTCCTCGCAATGACAAGAAACAACTTACCTCGTCACGCAGACTCCGCCTACCACTACGCGACATTGATCGCGGCCCGCATCGAATCTACTATCATTCAGCCTAGCCGAGTCTAAATTTCTAGTCCGCGAATTGTAATAATAATCTCCCGCCGGATACCTTCTATTCGGGACAGCGCAGTAAGTTGAATCTTGATTACCATCGTCAAACCTTACTCTCACCATAGAACGTCTCTCGCGACAATCAACAGACCGCAAGTCAAAATCATCTTGCAAAAGCCGTTCTCTGTCATATCGACCGTCATATCGATCGTCATCTCGCCTCGTGTACCAATCGTCCCGCGAATTGCGAGATCGTCTGTCGCCCCCATCAATTCCCGCAACTTCCAGCGTGTAGCTACCGCCTCTGGCAGCATCTTTTGCTAATACTAAAAGCTTGTAATCGCCAGTACGGGGAATTTGATAATTAAAAGAACGGTCTTGCGTAAAAGCGACTTGTTTGTTGTTACCGTAAAACAGCACCATTACGGGAGTAAAACCGCGACTGCTATCTGTATCTAAAAACACTTCAATGTTATCGCCTTCCCGAGCACTGAAAGTGTATTCTTGACCCCGCAATTCTTCCGTCGGAGATCCGGGTGTCCACATATTTCGGAAACGATAAATCGGGGAAGTACGGCGAATTACTCCGTCAATGCGATCGTTATTCCGTATCTGTTCGCCAACAGCACTAGAGGAAATGCCAGTCAGTGCCAATCCTGTAACTAGGAATGCGGCAGCAATACTGTTTAACAAGTTGTGTGCTTTCATATCAACCTCTCGAAAATTTTAAAATCTTTTTGCTTTTTTGATGCCGACATTTGCATACACAATCCATTTTAAATGTAATTTCTGCCAACCGTGTCAACCTCACCCAACCAGACTCTTTAGCGGGTGCAAAATCTCAAGCTAAAGTCACAGACGTTTATCCCCAATCTAAAGTTGCGATTTATTGCCGCAAATCAGCAATCCCGATTCGGCGTCGAGACAAGCCGTAACTCCCATAGGTAAAGCAGCGTTGACGCCCTCGTGCCCGAAGGGCAAATCCGAGACAATGGGAATATTCAAGTCCCCCAGCCGATCGCGCAAAACTTCTTCAATGCTAAAACTAGGAATACTCGGGTCAATCTCGCAGCGGCTGAAGCGCCCCAAAGCAATGCCCCGCACCCCAGCGAAAGCCCCCGCCATCCGCCACAAAGTCAGCATTCGATCGACCCTGTAAGGAGCCTCGGAAACATCCTCAAATGTGAGAATAACCCCGGTCAAATCCGGTTGATACGGGGTTCCGAGCAAATGAGAAGCCACCGTCAGATTCGCCGGAAACAGCGGCCCGGTGGCTTTTCCGCTGCCCCATCCTTTACCTTGCAAAGATTGTAAGGGACGACCTTCGATGCAGTCAAAAAGTCGATCGACAGACCAATTCGGTTCCGCAGCCAAAGTTGTCAGCATCGGCCCGTGAACGCCCCAAATCCCCAATTTCTCGTGATTCCACAGCAAAGCAGTAATGTCGGAAAAGCCGATTAACCATTTCGGCGAATGGGAATCGGGAGTTGGAAATTGGGAATTTGCCCAATCTCCCACTTTTCCTTTTTCCAAAAGTCGAGTGCTGCCGAAACCGCCTCGAACACAGAGAATACCGCGACAATCCGGGTCATTGAGGGCATCTGCTAGCTGCCGGACGCGGTTTTCGTCGGAACCTGCCAAATAGCCGCAGCGATCGTCAAAACCCGGTGTTAATTCAATTCGATAGCCGCGGGATTTCCAAATTTCTACACCCTTTTCAAAGTTGGTTGATTCTCGCAAAGTGCCACTAGGGGCAATTACTTTGAGCAAATCTCCTGGTTGCAGAAACTTTATGTCAGTCATTAGTTATTAGTTATTAATTATTAGTTATTAGTTAGAGCGTGTTTGGTTAATCGATCGTAATTCCGTAGGGGCGGGTTTCACCGACAATATCTAACGATTATCAACAATCTATATAAACCCGCCCCGCCACAACCGATAACCCACATTGAACCTGAAATTTGCATCGAATCCGAAAATGTAGGTTTATATTTATGGGTGGGTGGGGGCGGGTTTGCGATATTGTCTGTTTCAGTCAGAAATTGTCTGTAAAACCCGCCCCTCCGGGATATGGTTAATTATTGATTTAGGAGTGAGTTTTTCAGATTGTTTGTTAATGATTTCTAAGGTAAAGTTAGAATTTCCACCCCAGAATCAGTCACAGCCAGAGTGTGCTCGAATTGAGCCGAAAGCTTTCCATCTTGCGTGATCGCAGTCCAACCGTCGACCAAAATTTCCACTTCCCAAGTACCCTCATTAATCATCGGCTCGATCGTAAAAACCATGCCTTGTCTGAGTTTCTTTCCCGTGCCCCGCTTGCCGTAGTGCAGAATTTCCGGTTCGGTGTGAAAAACGCGGTGAACCCCGTGCCCGGCAAAATTTCGCACTACCGAAAAACCCTGGGCTTCAGCATATTCTTGAATTGCTGCACCGATGTCGCCGGTACGAGCACCCGGTTTAACTTCCGCAATTCCTCTTCTTAAACATTCCTCGGTTACTTCCACTAACTTTTTCGCTACCGGTGAAGGTTTTCCCACAAAAAAAGTCTTGGAAGTATCGCCGTGATAACCGTCAACTAAAGGCGTTACATCAATATTAATAATGTCGCCTTCTCTCAGAATTTGTTTAGCATTGGGGATGCCGTGACAGACAACTTCATTGACGCTTGCACACAGAGATTTTGGAAATCCTTTATAACCTAGGGGAGCGCTTTTTGCTCCGTGTGCCAAAGTCCAGCGTTCGGCTTCATCGTTAATTTCCAGAGTGCTGACACCAGGTTTTACCATTGGTTCTAGGTGTAGGAGAAGTTCGGCAGCTAAACGGCCTGCTTGGCGCATTTTTTCTATTTCTCTACTGGATAAAAGCACTAAACGTTCGGTTGCCATAGTTTTTTCTGTTTTCTTTTTTTGTGGTCGATTAAGAGTTTATTTAACTCAATTTTAGAATAGATTTGAACCAGCGTTCAAAACGATCGCCCAAAGCTCCCAAAGAGTATTCTACCTCTGCTTGTCGCCGGCAAGCGCTGCGGTCAATTTGGTCTAAGCGGGCGATCGCACCTACCAAGCCATTTACACTGTCAGGCTCCACTAAAAAGCCCGTCAGTCCGTCTCGAACAATTTCGGCCGGCCCCCCGCGCTCGTAAGCAATCACAGGTACACCGCACGCTAAAGCCTCGATCGCGACATTTCCGAAAGCTTCCACCCAACGCGGCGTCATCAACAATGCTCGGCACTGCCGGACTTGCTCTTGCATTTGGGTTGTTGTCAAAAATCCTAAATATTCTACCGGAGCATCCGGGTAATCTGCACAAATTTTTTGCCAATAATCCTCATCTTGCATTTTGCCCATAATTTTGAGGGGAATGCCTGTAATTTTCGCTGCTGCCACTGCATCTTCTAAGCCTTTTTCCGGGGCGATGCGGCCCAACCAAGCTAATTTGGGTTCCGGTTGGCTGCCAAATTCGTACAGCGATAAATCGATGCCGCTTCCCAACAACTGACATTTGCCGGCAAAGGCAAAGGTTTCGGCTTGGGAAAGGGTGTAAACTCCGATCGTACCGGGAAACTCTACTGCTATTTGTCCGGCAATGCGATCGAGCGATCCCGAAAGCGATCCCATACTGATAAAATGGGCGATCGGAGTTCTAAAAAAAGGCGTCAAATAAAACGGCAGCCAATCGTAGGCAAAGTTAACAATCACATCCCATTCATCCTGAACTTTGCGAGCGTATTCCCACATATTCGCCAGCACAGCATCGGCGGGCATCACAATAGCAGCATTGTAATCTTGTGTTTGGGCGGTTACTTGCAAATCGCCTGTTATTTCGATTACTGGAATTGATTCTAAGACTGAACCTACTGGTGCTACCACTGCTATTTTATGACCTCGGCGGTGCAATTCTTTAGCGATGTTGAGGACTGTAAGTTCGACTCCGCCGCCCAACCCCGAACCGAGTTGACCGACAGAAGTTGACAGGAACAATATTTTCAAAGAGTCAGCAGTCATTAGTGATTAGTCATTAGTCAGCAGTTACTAATTGTAACATAATCTTAATTCTCAATTCTCCCTTCTCAAATTTCAAATTTCCAATTACTTGAAAATAGCTATAGCAGTTCTCAATCTTGGTGAGGTATCCCCTATGCCCACGGAGGCCTATGCCCTATGCCCTCGATCGAGCGTGCACTCATGTTACTGAGAAAGGCTATAGATTTATCAATCCCTCCCTGAACGCGGACGGATGCGGTTCAACTGATTGATTGCCCAGCGAGCAGTTTCCTGAACTTCTGGATCGGGATCGTCCGTAGCACGGTGCAACAAGTGACTGATTTGATTCACCAATTCGTAAATTCGCGTCAAATCGCGAATCGCATTTTTACGCACTTCGGGGTTTTCATTTTGCAGCGAAATTGACCAGGCATTATTCATGGGTTTGAGCGTGCGAATGCCAATTTCCGAGAGACTTGCCAAAATTAAACTGTACTGCTTCGAGTCGGAATTCGGTAGCAAATCGAGCAACGGCTCAACTGCTCTGGAATCTCCCTGCTGGCCGAGTTCCCAAATTGCTTTGCGCCTCTTTACCGGATTTAAGTGCTGCAAATCTTCAATCAGTGCTTCAATAATATCAACTTTAGGTCTGCCATCCGTTTCGGGAAGGGAAATATCTTTCTTCCGATTCGCTAGCGAATCGGCTCGATTAGTTGTTTCGGGAATGTTGAAACCTGTGTCACTGTAGCCGTTGCTGTTAGTTTCCAAGGGCACTGTGTCGGAATTATTTCGATCGCCCTCGACTCCTGCATCATCGAATTCTGGTTCCCCCGATTCCCGGCTCGCCGGTAAAGATCGATCGCTAGTGTCGAGATTGTAGCCCTGCGGGAAATCAACAGGGTAGGGCAATGCCGGTTGTGGTTTTTGTCTCCCAAAAGAAGCGTTTTGCTGTCGTATTTTCTGCAAGTTTGTATGAGAATTGGGATTGGTGAATCGAGAGTTACTTTGGTTTTGGCGATCGGCTCTTCCCCGTCTTCGCTTAGAATGATTTGACTCGCCGCTGCTAACTAATTTGAGCATGATAAATACTGCCGCTGCCGTGACGACAACTGCTGCAAAACCCAATATTAAAAACCCCCGCTGGCGAGACAAAATGACGATTATATTAGAGATTGATTTCGGGATTTTGGAATTGGATTTTGGCGTTTTGGACGGCTGAGATTGGCTTTTATCTGGCGCTGGAGAGGGTTTTTGAGGATTGGAGTCCTGGCGATTGTCCGGGGGAGAGTTCGCCTGAGCAATGTCTTGGGAAACAGCCCGATAGGAGGCATTGAGAGCCTGTTGCCTTCCATCCGCACTTGGACTGAAGGCAGCGCCCAGACAGGCAATGCAAGTGAACAAACATAGAGTGGAGCGGTAGTGCGCCATAAGACTCAATCGGGTTTTTGAGAGGCAACGCCGCATGACGAGCTTTAGTGTAACCTTGAGTTAGCTCGATCCTAGCTGCTATGCGCCCAACTAATTCACAAATAGCACCAGACTCGCAAAAAATCCAGGTTTGAGGTGACAGCGAGGCGGATATCATAAGCACAATTGTGTCATTGACGTGCAACTTCTTTAAATAATTAGTTTGAAACGAAGTACATCGGTGGCTGCAGGTAAAGCAACCGCATCCACAAAGTTGATTGCTGCTCACCTCAGCAACCTCAGCTACGTGCCGTGCAGGCGCCGCGAGCGAAACGGCTTGGCGGGACCTCCGGGGTGCGGGCGGGCGATTGTTGCTCGCCGTCGATTTCTCACTCAGTCCTGGACGCACGATTGTTTAGAAACCGGGTTTTTTTACGAAAAGAAGGGTTGTAAACCGCAGATTCGGTAAAAACCCCGGTTTCACCGGTGGCGATGCGTCAGTCGTGTCACTGATAGCGCGGCACGATCGAGAGTTTAACAAGCTTCCGAACGGGCAAGCCGATCGTTTTTGTCTTAATGTGGGCGCGAGACTGTCAATCTGATTAATTTCAGGACTCGTGATTTTCCCTGGTACTAAGAAAGAGAGCATTGATTTGACCGATGTTAATTGCAAGGGGGGCAATTATGCCGGATAGAAGTGTTTGCGCGATCGACTAACATAACCGTTAGGAAATATTGTATTCAGCAAGCAAGCGCCAAAAATTTTACGATCTTGTAAAAGCAGGGTCGAATTTAGTTAGAAGCTATAGTGACAGCCAGTAGAGCCTTTCACGCACGCCCCTTTGCCAGGGTTCTGTTTATTTTTACCCACTTACTTAAGTTAAATCAATCGGTATTTAATCCTGTGCCGCCAAATTTGATATAAGATCGAGCTAAATTTCTAGTGTGAGAGAGTAGAGGCATTTGTGAGCCAACAAGATATTTTAAATTTAGCAAAAGAAGGCGATGCCAGGGCGATCGCATTTCTGATCGGCCAAGCACTCCAAAGCTTCGGCGTCACGGCTAAAGCCAGCCTAGAAAATGACACCCTGCACCTGCTGCTAGAAGCAGAACAATTGCCCGCAGAAGAAGCCTGTCTCCGAGTCGCAGTCAAAGGATTGCAGCGGCTGCAACCAAATAACGTTTACTCCGTAACAGTTTACGGGCGGCGGGGCGGCCAGCAATTGCCCGCTTGGACTCAGACGGTAGAATTAAAAAAACGCTTGACTCCCGCACCCGTGAGTGCACCAGTAGCCGTGAGTGCAGCAGTAGCCGCGAGTCTACCCGCTGCTCCAATTCCTGTGACTTTGCCCAAGCTAGAAAAAACTCAAAATGTCACAACTGCGCCCCCTCAAACACCAAAAAAATCTCCGCCCCAACCCCCTAAAATCTCAACTCCAAAACCTCAAAACCAAAGGCAGCAAAAGCCATCACCGCAGCCCGAGTTAGCAGGCACTAAAACTAAGAAATCTGGGCTCTCAGTCGGTGTTCTGAGTCTAATTATCGTACCGATATCCGGCTTTGTTCTGGCTTCTCAACTTTACAAATCCTCAACTACCGCTACTATTAACCCTCTCGCGTCAAAGCCTGCGGTACAAAAAGCGATCTCGACACCAGCACCAGCAGATGCAGCCAAACCCCTTCCCGCTCCCAAATCGCCCTCCCCGGCTGCCAAAAAACCTGCCACTGTGCCGGCCACTGTCAGCATCAAAGCAGTTGGCGACATGATCCCCGGCACAAATTATCCCTACAACAAACTGCCGGCAAAAAAAGAGATGTTATTAGAGTCGGTAAAACCGTACCTCAAAGGAGCTGATATTCTGTTTGGCAATTTTGAAAGCACGATGACCGATTATCCTTACAGTTCCAAAGCAGGCGGCGGACGAATGCTGTTTGCCTTTCGGACGCCTCCGAGTTATGCCAAAATTTTCAAAGATGTTGGTTTTGATATTTTGAATGTTGCCAACAATCACTCTTACGATTTTAACGAGCAAGGCTTTAATGACACGATTAAAAACATCGACAGCAATGGCATGAAGGCTGTTGGGAAAAGAGATCAAATTGTTTATCAAAATGTCAAGGGGGTGAATTTTGCCTTTATCGGTTTCAGCAACTACGGCGAGGTTCACAATTCTTTGCTGGAACTGAAAGCGGGAGCCGAAGTTGTAAAAAAAGCCAAGCAAAACGCTGATATTGTAGTGATATCAGTTCATGCTGGATCTGAAGGAACGGGAGCTATCAATGTGAGAAATAAAACTGAGTTCTTTTACGGAGAAAACCGGGGAAATATGGTTTTGTTTTCGCGGACGATGATTGATGCGGGAGCAGATTTGATTTTGGGACACGGCCCGCACGTTCCCCGAGCGATGGAACTTTATAAAGGGAAATTGATTGCTTATTCCTTGGGAAATTTTTTGGGTTATCGCACTTTGTCTACAGCAGGATCGCTCGGTAAATCTCTAATTTTGGATGTGAAAATGACTCCGCAAGGGGATTTTGTTTCTGGCAAGATTATCCCCATCCAACTTGACGGGCGAGGTGTTCCGGCTGTTGATAACAAATTTAGGACTGTGGGGTTGATTGACCGTTTGACAAAGAGCGATTTTCCCAATAGCGGTTTGAAAATTGATGACAAAGGGATAATTTCCAAGAAATGATCGGGGCAATTATTTACCGAAGAAGTGCATTATGACTCACATCTTTCAGCATTCTCCAGAACAGGCAAGATGCCTGTTCCACAAAGAATGAGTTTTCTTGTGGGGTGGGCCGGGCCGGAAAGCCCGCCCAAAAAAGGATTATTGATATTGGTGCAAGATGTGAGTTATGACCAGAAGCTATACTTCCGGTGAATCCTCAAATAAGCGATCGCCCCGGTGCAATCGATCGGCCATTTGATAAGTTTGTGCTTGCGATCGCACTGTCGGGGCATGGGCGGCTAAATACCTTGCCGCCGCCACTAATACCACAATGCGATCGCTCGAATTCTCTAATAAAGCATACTGGCGAAATGCCGCTTCTACCTGCTGAATAACGTGGAAATCCCGATTTTCCCGCAGCATCAGTTTTCCTAAAACTGCCATCAACCGTTCCGATTTGCCACCGCTATATAAGTATTTTGCAACTAATTTACCGACTTGATTCACCTGTTGCTGTCTGTCCAACAAGTCTGGCAGTTGTTTGAGCAATTCCTCTGGATTCTCAACTACATCTGTTGGTTCTGGAAGTCGCGCAGGCGGTACATTTAAGAAACGGTTAAGATATACGCCGATCGCTGCATCGAAAACTCCCCGCAGCAACTCTATTGAAGGCGATCGCCGCAATCCTTGATGCACCGCATTCGCAAAGGTAAAGGGATGGTGCGCTGAATTCCAGTCGCTATGGTCGTTATTCGTATTAAACCGGGCTACGCGGAGGGCTGCAGCATAAGTGACTGCACTTGCTAATTCTGCTTCGCTACAACCTTCTTTCAAGGCAGTCAAAAGTGCATCGACGATCGCCAATACATCATCCCCCAACAACATCGGAATTAACTGTTCTCTCCCCAACCAATTGCCCCGGTGCGATCGGCCCATTTCTAAAGCTGCCGGCAACTGCGCCATCGCTGACTCTAAAATTGCCACCACATCCACAGGATAGCGCCAAGAACTCGACTCTTCCATGCGCGCCGCATTCGCCAAACCAGCCACCAAACTCGCGAAAACAGTTTCTGCCCCTTCCCAATTCACTGCATCCAGCGCCTCTAACGCCTTGTTAATAAAGTCGAGGCTGTGACCGACATCAATGTAGCGGTGGTCAGTAGCGGCCGCAAACAGCATATCAGCAATTTGTTCTCGTTCAACAGGCGCGCGTACTCCTGTCAACAAACATCGTTCCGCCGCTTCACTATCTCTGATTTCAATAAATTGCCGGAACCAGCTTTTGAGTGTCTCTGCATCAACCTCAGCATTAGGCAAGGGGTGAACCGCAAAGTGAGGAGGTGCGCCTGCACTATCGCGGGCCACAGCCGAAAGTCCCTGATAGAGGGCGGGGGGTCGGTCTTCTGGATCTAGATAAGGCAGGATATTCATCAAGCAGGTGTGGATCGATAAGCCCGTATCCCATCCCGATTTGTTGTAGCGGGTGCCAAATTCTAATCCGATTTGGAAAGGTTCGCTGGCACTTGCCCCCCGATCTAGCAAGGCAATCACTGACTTGGCGATGACTAGAGAAATTCCTTGTTCTAAACCATCTTGAAGTCGCTGGCGCTGGTGGGCGTAAGGGTCAAGCTGCGGTGCTAAATTTACCCAAACTTCCCCGTCGCGAATTTCCGTCGGGAACGATCGCACGTCGTCGGCCCAAGAGTCAAAAGTACCGCCGCTGGCGACATCAAAGCGGGCGTAGTGCCAAGGACAGGTGACTATGCCATCTTTGCAAGTGCTGCCGTTGAGGGGAAAACCCATGTGGGGACAGCGGTTGTCGATCGCGTATACCCGATCGTTTGAGTAAAAAAGGGCGATCGTGTGTTTTTCCAAATTCACTAACAAGCTGCCCTTTGTCTCGACTTCTGCAAGTTTCGCGGCGCGAACGTAATAGCCTGAAGTCTCAGCCATAAGTTTTTAAACTAATTTATATATAAACTAGATTAACTCAATCTCGATCGATCGCCAGCAGGTTTCTATTTTGGCTTTACTCCAGATTCATCAGCGATCGCAAAGCTTCTTTCATCTCCTCTACCGTTGTTGTCGCCGTACCGAATTGACGCACGACAATACTAGCGGCTAAATTTCCCAAAACCGCCGCTTCCCAACCAGATGCACCGACGCACAAAGCTAAAGTCATTGCTGCTACGACTGTATCTCCAGCACCCGTTACGTCGAATACATCAGTCTTGTTAAAAGGGGGAATGTCCCAACTTTGAATGGCAAATTCCCCTTGTTCACAAGTCGATGTGGGAGAAGGTGAATTTTTAATTTCTTCGCCGTTCGCCCTTTCAAACAAAGTCATCCCTTCTTCGCCGCGAGTAATCAGGATTTTTTGAGCTTGAGTTAAGTTCAACAAATCGCGTCCTGCTTGCATTAAAGTTTCAGGGTTTTTGATAGCATATCCGACGGCTTGCTCGGCTTCTGGCAAGTTCGGAGTAAATAACATTGCTCCCGAATATCGCTGCAAATTGGTTTGAGCGTCTACAATTGTTTTGCCGGGAACCACTGCCGATTCGATCGCCAAACGAGTCAAAACTCCGTCGCCGTAGTCGGAACAAACCACTGCATCTACTGTCGGTATTTGCTGCCGGATGTAGTCTGCCAGTTGCAACTGCAAATCTAAATCCGGCAACTCGTCCGATTTGCGATCGACTCGGACAATTTGCTGAGTCACCGACTGCCGCGCGTGCCCGGAAATTCGAGTTTTGGTGACAGTTGGACGCTGCGAATCGATTAAAATCCCACCCGTATCAATTCCCGCCGCCTCAAAAATACCGCACAAAGCCTTTCCCTGGTCGTCTTTTCCCACCAAACCAGCAACTTTTACTTTGCCTCCCAGTTTGGCTAAATTATAGACAGCATTTGCGCCACCTCCGGGTACTTGCTGAGTATTTTCGTAGCGCAAAATCAACACAGGCGCTTCGCGGGAAATTCGCTCTACTTGTCCGGTAAGAAACTCGTCCAAGGTCAAATCTCCGATCGCTAATACCTGCGCTCGATGGAAGCAGTCTAATCTTTTCAATAATTGCTCAGTTGAGGCACGCAGTTGAGGCAAAAAATCGGAATAGTCGTTAGTCATTAACCAAAAAAATGAGACTGAGGAGTTGATTGTTGAGCGTGGAACGAGCGGGAATTAAAAATCCTAATATAAATTAATAATTAATTTCCTCCCTTGTTTGATTTTCAACTTTTAATTGATTTTCTGACTGGGATTTTAAGAAATCAGTTGCAGGCTGTTGGCGATCGCACTCGCTCAAACACTGGGGCAAAAAAATGCGGATAAAATCGCAGTCCTTGAGACTCAACTGAAAGTTTCACGGTGTGGAAGTTTCCTTCTACATAAATGCCTTCAAAAAACAGCAGAATTATTTCAATTTCTGCTTGATGATCGTAATCACCTGAGTCATTTGTTTTTTGAGTGCATCAATTTCCGCTTGCATTTTCGCCATTTTCACAGTCATCGCCTGAATTTCGGCCGCGCCCGCTCCAGAAGTGGCTGCGGCTGCTGCTGCTGGGGCTTCCGGCACCGGTTTCTTTTTGGCCAGTACCATCGCCGATTTGATTGCCTCGGTTAGCTGCTTCTTCTCAAAAGGTTTGGCGATGAATGCAAAAAAATGCTTCTCGAAGGGTTTCGGAATTTTTTCCATCACCTCTTCTTCGCGGCCCGACATGATCACTAAAGGTATCTTAGAAAGCTCCGGATGGGCTTGCACTTTTTGATAAACTTCCCAACCGCTGACTTTCGGCAGTAGGAAATCTAACATAATTAGATTGGGACGGGCTTGACGGATCAGTTTGAGTCCCTCTTCGCCGTCTTTTGCTTCTAAAACTTCAAAGTTACCCTGAGGCAACATCTCTCGGACTCGGACGCGGATGACTTTACTGTCATCGATTACCAAGATTTTTTGACCAGCCACGACTGACTCCTTCAGTAATGAATGAGTGATGATTTGCAACCTTCAGTATATCCCTAACAGAATTCTACCCATAATTCTGGGCGAGTTTAGTTTTGTTGCACCTCGGCGCGATTCTGGTTTAGGGTGAGACTGCTACAAGTTCAGGGGCTTTGATTTCGGATAGGATCGAAGGCATTAACTCGATCGCCATTTAATTATATGTCGCCCCAAACTCCTCAAACTCCTACAGTCAAAGCAGTTGCCCCCCAAATGCGGGGTGAAATCGAGGCGATGCCGGAGTGGTTGCGCCGCCCCATCGGCAAAGCTAGCGAACTTTCGCAAGTGCAAAAAATTATTAAACAGCGGCAAATTCACACGATTTGCGAAGAGGGCAGATGTCCCAACCGGGGCGAGTGCTACGCCCAAAAAACGGCGACTTTTTTGTTGATGGGGCCCACTTGCACCCGCGCTTGTGCTTTTTGTCAAGTAGATAAAGGTCATTCTCCGATGCCCCTCGACCCGGAGGAACCGCAAAAGGTGGCCGAGGCCGTGCAGTTGTTGGGTTTGCGCTATGCGGTGCTGACTTCGGTGGCTAGGGATGATTTGCCGGATGGGGGTGCAGGTTGGTTTGCCAGGACGATCGCCCAAATCCGCCTTCTGAACCCGGATACTGAAGTTGAGGTGCTGACGCCGGATTTTTGGGGGGGAACGGGTAGGGGCGGTACCCCCGTGCCCGCCCCCAACGGGGAGAATTCCGGCCTCGATGAGTTGCAGCGACAGCGGATTCGGACGGTGGTGGAGGCTAAACCGGCTTGTTACAACCACAATATTGAGACGGTGCGCCGGTTGCAAGGGCCGGTGCGGAGGGGGGCGAAGTACGATCGCTCGATCGACGTTCTGCGTATTGTTAAGCAATATGACCCAACTATTCCCACCAAATCCGGTTTGATGTTGGGGCACGGGGAAACCGAAGCCGAGATAGTCGAAGCGATGGCCGATTTGCGGGACGCCAAGTGCGATCGGCTCACCCTCGGTCAATACATGAGACCATCTCTAGAACACCTCCCAGTGCGCAAATACTGGACGCCGGCCGAATTTGACCGTTTTGGGTCGATCGCCCGGGAGATGGGGTTTGAGCGCGTGCGATCGGGGCCTCTCGTCCGCAGTTCCTACCACGCCGGAGAGAGCGAGTGAAATTCATCTGAATTCAACTCGGTATAAACTCCTTGTTACAAAAAATAACTCTAGAGGATTGTGCATAAGTGCGACGCTCTCTGCTATTTGTAAATAGAGTGACTTATGAATTAGGAGCTTTACTTATGGCAGAGATAGCGAAGAACCAATTAAAATCCGACTCCGTGATGAAAACGGGCAAATTCCCTTACACGTTTCGCGCGGCCTGGTTTTTGGGGCTGTTAGCGATCAATTTTCTGGTTGCAGCCTATTATTTCCATATCATTGAATAGTTCTGCAAGTTGATTTTTAGCAGACCCTGCTGTTCTCGACCTCAACGTCCGAGAGAAGGAGAGAGGGAGAGTTTTGAGTTTTGAGTTGGCGAGAATATGACTTCATCCTTCTAACTAATGACTGCTGACTTCTTCCCTCTTCCCTTGAACCTCTTCCTTCTGACTCCTGACTTCTGACTCCTGACTCCCCACTTTTGCTAAATAATTAATCCGTGTATCCGCGTCGTGCATTCCTTCTTCCTTCTTCCTTCTTCCTTCTTCCTTCTTCCTTCTTCCTTCTTCCTTCTCTAACGATTTCTCGACGCTTCTAGCTTTGACAACCGCTCTTGAATTTTGATAACATCTTGCTTCGTTTCAATTACCAAAGTTGCTAAATTATCAAACATCGGGTCTCCCGACCGCACTCTAGGATTTGTCCGACCAGAACCCGGAAGGTTAGGAGACTGAGGCCGGTTAACTCTAGAACCTTGGTTCTGCAAGCTGTAGATTTGTCCCCTGAGTTCAGAAATTTGCCTTTCTAATTGAGTAATGCGAAATTCTAATTGACTTGTGGATTGAGCGGGCGTGACAATTGGCGCAACAGCAATTGCTAAGGCGCAAGCCAGACACAAAAGACAGATTTTTATGGCGCGATGGCGAATATTTTTCGGCATAGCTTTAATAATTTAAATTATACCTGTTCTACGATAACAAATCGCCGATATTTTTGGTCTCTATCAGAAGTATGTCTTATCAGGAAATTGGGTTTAAAACCCCGTCCTTCGCTTGACGGCTTTAATTGTAAAGTTTTAATAACTCACTGAACATCCTATACTGAACCGGGTAGCATAAGGTGGGAGGTAAAACCATGCTAGTTTTCGAGTTTAAAGCATACGGAAAATCGAATCAGTTTACTGCCGTAGACGAAGCAATTCGTACCGCAAAATTCGTCCGCAATAGCTGTATAAGGTATTGGATGGACAACAAAAAGGTGGATAAATATGATTTGAATAAATACTGCGCTGTACTGGCACGTGATTTTTCCTTGGCTGACGTGACGAACTCAACTCAATGGCTAGACAAGCTAGCGCAGAACGAGCATGGTCTTCTATCTCCAGATTCTACGATAACTGCAAGAAGGGTATTGCAGGCAAAAAAGGGTATCCACAATTTCAGAAAGATGGTCGCTCTGTTGATTATAAATCAACTGGATGGAAACTTGCCGACGACCGGAAATCCATCAATTTTACCGACAAGAAAGGGATTGGGCAGTTAAAACTCAAGGGGACACGCGATTTGCATTTCTACCAAATTAGCCAAATAAAACGGGTGAGATTGGTAAAACGTGCCGATGGCGTATACGTTCAGTTTTGTATTGATATTGATCGAAAGGAAAACATAGCCCCCTCTGGGAACACCATAGGCTTAGACGTAGGATTGAAGGAATATTACACCGACTCAAAAGGAATGACGGTTGAGAACCCTAGATTTTTGCGAAAAGGTGAAAAAGTCCTTAAACGTTGTCAACGTCGGGTGTCCAGGAAAGTAAAAAGTTCAAACAACAGGAGTAAAGCTCGGCAGATTCTGGGTAAACGCCATCTCAAAATAAGTAGGCAGCGTAAAGACCATGCAATGAAGCTTGCACGGTGCGTAATCTCATCAAACGATGTAATCGCTTACGAAGATTTGAGAATAAAAAATCTGGTGAAGAATCATTGCTTAGCTAAGTCTATTAACGACGCATCTTGGTATCAGTTCCGTGTCTGGATTGAATACTTTGGAAAAGTATTTGAAAAAATTACGGTGGCGGTAAACCCGCAATATACCAGCCAAGAATGCTCTAGCTGCGGTGTAATTGTCAAGAAAACGCTATCTACTAGAACGCATATTTGTAAGTGTGGATGTAGCTTAGGGAGAGACGAAAACGCGGCTAGAAATATCCTGAGTCGAGGATTGGGTACGGTAGGGCATACCGGAACTTTTGCGATTGACGCAAGCAACGCTTTAGGAGAATCAATCTCTACTTTGGCTGGAAAAATCCTGCCTCAGCAAATTGGCTCGTAGATTAAAGAATCCCCGTGCGTTTACGCGCCCGGAGTGTCAAGGCAACTAGGAAGGTAGCTATTTTAATGTTCGATTGTTGAGAAAATTCTTTAAGAATTTGGAAATAATTATGTAATTAATTTTGCTTAATTACTTACCCGATGTGATATCAAGTATCTTCGCCCCAAACTTTTAGTTGTAAATAGACTAATAGCAAAGCTACAGCCATCAGGAAAGTTGCCGCTGCTGCTGCATAGCCAAAATCAAATTGCGAAAAAGCTTGCTCGTAAATATAATAAACTAGCAAATTAGTAGAGTTTAAAGGGCCGCCGCCGGTGATGACGTAAACTTGCTCGAAACTCCGCAGAGTAAAAATAGCAGTAGTGACAGTAGCAAATACTAAAGTCGGTCGCAAACCGGGTAAAGTGATGTACAAAAATTGCTGCCAAGCATTAGCTCCATCTAATTCTGCGGCTTCGTAACGATTTACCGGAATTGCTTGCAATCCTGCTAAAAATACTACCATATTAAAGCCTAATTGTTTCCAAATACTGAGCAGAATGATCACTGGCATTGCCCAAACTGTGCTGCTAAGCCAAGGAATTGGATTTAAGCCGATCGCCATTAACGCACTATTCACCGGGCCTTCGGTTTGAAACAACCACCGCCAACCCAAGCCAACTGCAACTAAAGAGGTAATCGAAGGAATAAAATAAGCGGTGCGGAGAGTTCCTCGCCAAGCAAACGAGCGATTTAGCAAAACTGCTAAGCCCAATGGAATCACTAAACTGGGAATGACTGTCGCAGTAGTAAAATAGAGCGTATTTTGGAGAATTTGCCAGAAATCCGGGTTTGTGACTAGACGCCAGTAGTTGTTGAAGCCAATCCAACGCACTCCCGACTGGGTAAAGCTGCCGCTGGTAAAGCTGAGGTAAAATAAATAGGCGATCGGCCCAATCAAAAAAGTACCCAGAAACAGCAAAGCTGGGGCCAGGAAAGTCCAAGCTGCGATCGCATCATTATCCAACCAGTTAAAATGCCCAAATTTAATCCGAACCATTGGCTTGTAAATTTTAGCTTTTAGTTTTAAATGGTATCACAATATAGGTCAATGTCAAAATGAACTTTCTCGATATATTAGCTCATTTACCCACTATAGAAACTGAAAGGCTCCTGCTCCGAAAAATTACTTTAAACGACGCGAGCGATATGTTTGAGTATGCCTCAAATCCCGAAGTATCACAATACACAATGTGGTCAACTCACACCTCTATCGAAGACACTAAATACTTTCTCAGGTCACTTACTAAAATGTACAAAAGACGAGAGCTTGTAGATTGGGGAATTGTCCATAAAGCCGAGAAAAAGTTTATCGGAACTTGCGGATTTGTGGAATGGAGCATGACGCACAGCCGCGCGGAAATTGGCTACGCACTCTCTAGGAGATATTGGGGCGAAGGATACATGAGCGAGGCTGTTAATGCAGTGATTGAATTCGGTTTTCGGGAGATGTTGCTGAATCGAATTATGGCTCGATGTGAAGTTAACAATATTGCTTCCGCTAGGGTGATGGAAAAAGTGGGGATGCAATTGGAAGGGGTATTGCGACAGCACCTATTTGTGAAAGACAGATATTGGGATCTAAAACTTTATTCGATTCTCAGGGAGGATTTTTTTGCCGATCTACCAGATTAGCACTCGTTATATCAATTCCGGCTGCGCCGGTATGATAAGCTTTCGACACGGCAGTGCCGTGTCCCTACGCCAGATTAATCGTAGGGACACGGCACTGCCGTGTCCTGATTTCGGTCGGGTAATATTAATTCCGATGTTACCGGAATTGATATTACAGGTGGTACAATTTTGAGAGCAAACTAAAAATTTTATGATAACAGCAAATACCAATTCCACAGATTTTTTGATTGTCCCTGCAATTCCTGCCGCCAAAGTCGAAAAAAATGCTTCTATTAGTAAGCCCTTAAAATTAGGAGTTTTAGCATCAGGAAGCGGCAGCAACTTCGAGGTAATTGCCCGAGCCATCCAAAACCAAGAACTCAACGCTAAAATCCCAGTATTAATTTACAACAACCCCGAAGCCAAAGCGGCAGCCAGAGCAGAAAAATACGGTATTCCCTCGATTCTGCTCAATCACCGCGACTGCAAAAGTCGCGAAGAATTAGATACAAAAATTGTTAAAAATTTCCAAGAATATGATGTAGAATGGGTAGTGATGGCGGGTTGGATGCGAATTGTTACCAAAGTTTTGTTTGATGCTTTTCCCGATCGCGTTATTAACATTCATCCCAGCTTACTGCCGAGTTTTCCAGGAATTCGCGCCGTCGAGCAAGCACTGGCCGCCAAGGTTAAAATCACCGGATGTACGGTGCATATCGCCCGTTTAGAAGTAGACAGCGGGCCGATTTTAATGCAGGCTGCGGTGCCGGTATTGCCTGATGATACCGCAGAAACGCTGCACGCGAGAATTCAGGTGCAAGAGCACAAGATTATGCTGGGTGCTCTTGCACTTATTGCCGAATCTAATCGAAAATATTGTGACTAAAAACCTCACCAGTGCCGCATCTGTCCCCAAATTGTCCGTCAGCGAATCACCCGAAACAGACCCGCCGCTGACTCCGCCCAAAAACGGATAGTTGCGAATGACTTAAGTGCTGAAAAGATCAAAATTTTAGAGTCTTGTTCTAGATCCCAGATTCAATGCGAGAGTCAATCTAAAATCTAAAATCTAAAATCTAAAATCGAATGACAGACTCGAATCGCCTGAAGTTAATTCTCAAAGAAAGGCTCAAAAAGAACATCGGCCTCAAAGGAGAATTCTATCTGCCTTGCTTGCCCTCGATGCTAGACGACTACCTTAAATTACTCTCAGACTTCTTAAACATTCTCGGACAAAACATCGACGCGGCCCAAACCGAAAACTTGCGAACATTAATCGCCAACGCCTTAGCAGAAGGATTCAAAAATTCCCCTCACGCTAATCTCATAGTCTCATATTTTCCCGCCAATTCCCAAAGCGGTTTAGCCGGCGGCATTACTCTGAATACCAAGATTCAAATCGAATCAATCGCCCAGAAATATCATAGCTGGCCGGATATTCGCCCCGAACCTTTATTCGGCAGCCATCCCGATGCCAAAGTCATCGCCATTGCCGCCGAATTAGGCGAACCGGGAAAAGCACCTATTTTAGATGTTGGTGCGGGCCCAGGGCGCAATAGTCTGCCTTTAGCAAGGTTAGGTCATTCCGTGGATGCGATCGAACTAACACCCATATTTGCCGAGAAACTATCAGCAGCAGCAACCGCCGAAAACTTGCCGATCAATGTCACCCAAGGCGACGTTTTAGATCCATTATTGAGGATGAAAACTTATCGGTACAAATTAGCGATTGCTACCGAAGTTCTCTCTCATTTCCGCTACCCCGAACAAATTCGTCTTTTCCTCGGCAAAATGTCCGATGCTGTTTTAAGCGGCGGGTTTATCTTATTGAGCACTTTCTTAGCTGTAGATGGGTACGAGCCCGACGAGATGGCAAAACAAATGTCTGAATTGTGTTGGTCTTATCTGATTACCAGAGAAGAATTGCAAGCAGCAATAGAGGGTTTGCCGTTAGAAATTATTTCTGATGAATCTGTGATTGAATACGAACAAAAACATTTGCCGGATTCTGCTTGGCCGCCGACACCTTGGTTTGTGAGTTGGGCTAGCGGACGCGATTTATTTCCCGTGCAACAAACACCGCCGTTAGAGTTGCGGTGGATACTTGTTAAACGCTTGTAAATTGTCCTGCATCTAATATCGTTTCCGGTTGCACTCCTTATTACAGCATATTCCAGGTTCATTAAGTACAGCAGCAGCTATATTGTGTGGTGTTAATCTGTAGGGTGCGTCGCTGCGAGATATTGGATAAAACTTGCAAATTTTTGATGGCGACGCACCTTACACGGGCGATCTCAAGATTGTGTGTACTACATATACATGGAATATGCTGGGGAGCATCCCACTTTGGCAATCAGTATAAATACTCAGACAATTGTCAGGCTAAGCTGATGGCATAATAGAAAGCAG
>NZ_JAUBTB010000086.1:0-30174 GCF_036704965.1 Microcoleus sp. F10-B2
GTCGCTAATTTAGGATGATTGCATTTACGTCATACAGGCTAGTTACACAAAGGCTTTAATTGTTTTTGGAGATGTCTTTTGAGAAGGACTGAAATCCTCGCTACAAACTTGTTAAAGCATTTTTTCCAGAAATTGCTTCGCGCGATCGCACTTCGGGTTGCTAAAAAACTCCTGCGGCGGCACATCTTCCGCCACCTTTCCCCCATCGAGAAACAATATCCGGTGCGCGACTTCCCGCGCAAAACCCATTTTGTGAGTTACAATTGCCATTGTAATTCCGCTTTTCGTCAAAGCTTTCATCACATCTAACACTTCTTTAACCATTTCTGGATCGAGTGCAGAAGTCGGTTCGTCCATCAACAAAATATTCGGTTCCATCAATTCTAACTCCTTCAGACGCGCCTCATCCGCTTCAACCTGTTTCACCTTTACAGGCGCATACATCACATTTTGCAGCACAGTCATGTGCGAAAGTGGAAATGCTGAAAAACCATCCCCACTTTCTGGCGGATTTTCATAATATCTGCCTTCGCCAAAGTAATATCCACCTGTTGTCGGTTTAGTCGTACCGGGTGCACCGGGGGGAATGGGAGTATTTGAAGCAACGGCGCTCGCCCTGCTGTCCGATCGCTTTTCTACAAATATAATTTTGAGTGCCGTGGCTTTGTATCGGATAATTAGCATTCTGGCGGATGTTTCCGGTGCTGTTTTGGCAAAGCTCGATCGCCAGCGAAATCAGCGCAGTCAAAAAAGGCGAATTTGAAATCAAATATTTGAGGAAGATAATTTGCTGCGATCGAGGAATCCCTGAATCGGGCAATGTAGTAAAAGCTATAATCAAAGTCCTGAGTGCCAACTCACAGACTTAGGTAAACTACTTGAACTTTGGCTGACCGTGTAAATCCAATCATCTCAGTGGCAGCAAATTCATCACATTACAGGTTCTTTGAAATAATGACTCTAACCTTCGGTTAGCCATGACTCATAACAACAATCGAACGACAACAATTCGTTACCTTCTAATTACATCAGGTGTACTGGCGATCGGTGGATTAGGCTCTCTTGCTTATATCATGTTGCACCAACCCAACGAAGTACGCTACTACGAATCCGAACAGCAATGTATTGTAGATGCGACGAACCAAAGCAACGGGTTCACCAAAGAGCAGTGTCAGGCCCAGTTCCGGTACGCAATGCAGGAATACGAGCGCATTACGCCCGTGTATCGCACCCAGCCAGAATGCCAAGAAGACACAGCAAGCATTTGCTCGCAGGTATCGAATTCCAGCGTTGCTACCCCCGGATGGCGACCAGAGTTCGGCGGCTTCTATTTCACCGATGATGTCGATGACGATGCCCCTCCAACAGTGGTCAACGGCGTCAGCGGCGGCTCCTACACGGTTTATCCAGTGCAACCCGTTTACCGCTCCAACATCGGAATTGTAACTCCAGATAGAACCCTGATTACTCGTCCCCTACCAGGCATACCGCTAGATTCTCCCTACTTTTCCTCCAGTGGCGACACCCCAAATCGCCCCCCAGGCCACGCTGCTCAGGGAACCATCAAAGGACGGGGGAGGTTTGGTAGCGCAGTCCGTTCCACGGCTCCTTTGGGAAGCGGAGGCAAGTGATATCGATTCCGGTTGCACCGTCCGCATTGTTGACTGTTGACTGTTGACTGTTGACTGTTGACTGTGAGTCAAAAAAATGAAAATTGCGCTCCTTATTTGTTGGCCTCGGGATTCGACTTTACGCTCGACGAATGAAGCAAGGATTTGATATCATTCCGGCGCAGCCGGAATTGATATGATGCAAGAATTCTTGAGTGGCGATTCATCCCACAACTATTTTTCTCTGTTTTTGTAGATCATTGAGTTCCACACCACTAGCAAGGCGCTTCAACCATGTATCCCTTTTTGTTTCAGCGACGGCGCAACTGGCAGCAGCACGTATTAGATAACGCCTACCAATGTCAGCCTCTTGCAGACATCAACCAACGCTACTGGTCAGAAGCCTTAGACCGTCCCTTTGGGGTGATGTTTTCGCGCCAAGAAGAGGCGAGCATCTGGGATGCTACTGAGGCTCTTTGGGATATGTGTCGGGAGTTTTTGGACTGGTTTTTCACCGCCGACGGCCTAGAAAATCGGATGAAAAAACTCGCTATTCCCCCTGCTTTCTGGGAAGCAATTCAGGTTTCGTGGGATCGGGTTGACGAAGCAGAAGATATGTCTCTTTATACCCGTTTCGATCTTGCCGTCACTGAAGATGGAAAAATTAGCCTTCTAGAAATCAACGGCGAAACTCCTCTCTTGGGTGCAGAAACAGTCTATCAATGGCTGTGGTTAGATGATATGAAAAAAACAAGCCGAGATTTGCGATCGCTTCCCAACGATGCAAATCAGTTCAACAACTTTTGGGACGAAGTTGCGGGTCGATTCCGCACTCTAAGTCGTCATTATGATTTAAAGCAGTTCGGTCTGAGCTTGTTAATTGACGAGCATCTGTCAGAAGATACCGAGATGGCAGGACAACTGGTCGAAATTATTAATCAAGAATTGGGAAACGATCGCTTTTTCACCCAACTTGTAGGATTGCGTAACCATCTGGGCGTGGATGAAGAAGGATTTTTTGTCGATCAATTCAATAATCGGATCTTGCGGCTGTGGAAAATCGTCGATTGGCTGGATTTGCAACTCGCCAGCCAATCTTTTAACGCAGATGAAGCCCTAGCATCGCGCCTGATAGCAGGGGACGTGAAAATCATTGAACCGCTGTGGAAACAGATTTTAAGCAATAAAGGATCGATGGTGTGGATGTGGGAATTATTTGGCAACCACCCAGTTTATGCTCAATTCTTGCTACCGACTTTCTTCACAGATACTATCTCGCTCGAATCCACAGCATTACTGACTCAAATGCACGTCAAAAAGCCTCTCGTCGGTCTAGAAGGTGTTGGGGTTTCTATTGAAACAGGCGATTTTGTTGCCGGAGCCGTTCACGCCCGCGAGGCGATGGGCTACGATCGCGAAGGATTCATTATTCAGTCCTATCAACCCTTGCCCGAATATTTTGGCTACCACTTCGTCGTAGGTTCCTGGATTGTCGGCGATACTCCATCCGGCATCGTATTGCGCGGAGATACCAATCCGATCACCGGACGACATTGCTTAATTGTTCCGCATATCGTTAGCGATCGTCTGGTGAATACTTAAATTCTAATCAGAAAAACTATGAAATTACAAACTCATGATGTCCGGGGAATTCCGATTCTTAGCAGTGAGTGGAGTGTAGATGAATTTATTGCCGATGAGTTGAAAATTCCCGAAGTCGCGCCTACAATTCAGGCTGGATTTATGGATCTCTTGAGCCGAGATGTGTTTTCTGAGGGAGACAGTCAGCCACTCTACGAGCATCTGCTATCTCGCAGTTCGGAGTTCTCGTTAGAATTCATGAGTGCGATCGAACTTTGGCTGCAAGACGAATTACGGCACTACGTTGCTCTACGTAAGGTCTATCACATGGTATCAGGTTTGTCCCCAGAGGCGATCGACCAAAAAAACCAGAGTCGGGTGCATGAACTCGAACCGATCGCATTTCTGATTGAGAACGAATTCACCATTCTAGTTGGTTTAATGTTTGACGAAATGGGTTCCGTGTGGTCTTATCACCGGGATATTAAGGAATTCTACCAACACTATGGGAACGGCTTTGCTCGCGTAGGACATTTGGTCACGCAGGATGAGGGGCGGCATTTTAGGAATGCTGCGACTCTCATCCAACATCGCCATCCCGACAAAATCGATCGGATCGAACCCTTATTAGAAAAGATTAGCGAGATCGAAGCCGGTCTTGCTTATTATCCCAAGACTTTCTTTCTCGATCACGCTCAGGAAAGACACCGCTTTCCGAAAAATTTTAATACCCAGGTGATTCAAAGAATTCTCTCATTTTTCTAACAGAATTACCAACTTAATCCTCGAATCAACATTATTATACCTTCCGTGGCGTTCGAGCATCTCAAACTGACGCACCCTACCGCAACTTTCTCTTTCTCCTCTAACTCTCTCTGTGTCCTCTGTGTCCTCTGCGGTTAAAAACTCTAATTATTATATAAATTAAAGCATTTTTTCCAGAAATTGCTTGGCGCGATCGCACTTCGGGTTACTAAAAAACTCCTGCGGCGGCACATCTTCCGCCACCTTTCCGCCATCCAAAAACAATATCCGGTGGGCGACTTCCCGCGCAAAACCCATTTCGTGAGTTACAATTGCCATTGTAATTCCCGTTTTCGTCAAAGCTTTCATCACATCTAACACTTCTTTAACCATTTCTGGGTCGAGTGCAGAAGTCGGTTCGTCCATCAACAAAATCTCCGGTTCCATAGCCAAACAGCGGGCGATCGCCACCCGCTGTTTTTGTCCCCCCGAAAGCTTAGAAGGATAAACCTCAGCCTTATCGGACAAACCCACTTTTTCCAGCAATTCTAACCCCTTCAGACGCGCCTCATCCTTAGCCACCTGCTTCACCTTTACAGGCGCATACATCACATTTTGCAGCACAGTCATGTGCGGAAACAAGTGGAAATGCTGAAAAACCATCCCCACTTTCTGGCGGATTTTCATAATATCTGCCTTCGGCGCAGTAATATCCACTCCATCAATGTATATGTGTCCGGAAGTCGGAATTTCCAGTAAATTCAAACACCGCAAAAAAGTAGACTTGCCGCACCCCGAAGGGCCGATAATGGCAATCACTTCTCCTTTGTGAATCTCAGTAGTTATCTCGCGCAAAACCTTGAGATTGCCAAAAGATTTATACAGGCGATCGACCTTAACTGCTACTTTGGAGTCTGCGTTCGAGTACATTGGCCCCCCAAGTTAAACTAAGCACCATCAAATAATAAATTGCACCGACAAATATCAAAGGTTCAAAGTAAATATACTTTTCTGCTCCCACAATTGTAGCGCGGCGCAGCAAGTCTTCTACGCCTATTACTGAAACTAAAGCTGAATCCTTCAGCAAAGCAATACTTTCATTTACCAATGCAGGCAAAATATTTTTCAACGCTTGCGGCAAGATAATATCGCCCATCATCAGTTTGTAGGGAACGCCAAGGGATTCTGCGGCTTCTTTTTGACCTTTATCTACGGCTTGAATTCCGGCGCGGATTGTTTCGGAAATATAAGCCCCAGAATTCAGGAAAAAAGTAATCACGCCAGCTTGCAGCGCCGATATATTATAGCCTGTAAGCTGCGGCGTTGCAAAATAAACTAAAGTCAACTGCAAAATTAGCGGCGTTCCTCTAAAAATAGAAGTATAAGCAGTACCGAACCAAGCCAGCGGTTTAATGCTAGAAATCTTAAACAGAGACAGCACGATTCCCCAGATAAATCCGAGAAATGCCGACAGCAAGGTAAAAGTTAGCGTTACCCAAAGCCCGGACAAAATATAAGGCAAACTCGGCAAGATTTTGCCAAAATCTAACCCGAACTTGGGCGTTACCGCAGGCTGATTTGCTTGAGCAGGTTCTTGCGGAATTGGTCGAGAGAACCACTTAGTAGCTAGTTCCTTAATTTGACCGCTGGCTTTCATTTGCTGGAGGACTCGGTTGAATTCTGGAACTAATCTCGAACCTTTCGCAAAGGCGATCGCCGAACCGCTTTCTTCAGTATTCGGAATTGTGTTAAATTCCAAGTCCGGGTTCGCTGCAGCATAACCCGTAGCGACAGTATCCTCGATCACTCCTGCCGCGAGGCGGTTAGATTTAATTTCTTGAATGATGTCAGGAATCCTATTCAGAGGAGTCAGTTGCACCCCGGCCATTTTTTTCACAGCTTCTTGCTGAATGCTTCCGAGTTGAACGCCTACTTTTTTCCCGGCTAAATCTTCAGCTTTGGTCAAATTGCTGCCTTTATTTGCGACAATTGTATTTTGAGCTTCGTAGTAAAGGTCAGAAAAATCAACATTTTTTTTCCTTTCTGCTGTGGGAGTCATTCCCGCCATCACAAAATCGGCTCTTCCCGCCTGCAAAGCGGGAATTAAGCCGTTAAAATCCATGCCAGTTACTTTGAGCTCGTAGCCCAATTCTTTAGTAATATATTTGGCAATATCGATGTCAAAACCGATGATTTCGTTGCCGCTAACAGCCGTATCTTTAAATTCATAGGGCGGGTAGTCTGGGGAAGTCGCGAGTGTTAAACTCTTGTTGGCTTGGGCGTAACTGGCGCTCGCAATTAAGCAAAAGGCGATCGCGATCGCGATCGCCGCCGCCAGCATTGATTTTAATTTTAAACGTTTCATATCGAGCATTGTCCTAAAAAATCCCCTCGCCAACAAAACATACCACAAATCGGAATCAAGTCATCCTTGTAAAGAAATATCTAATCCAGGACGAACGGGTCGCCAGACACGGAGTTTGACGGACCCAAAAACTGCATAATTCGCCTGTAATAAGGCTAAAAAATAGGTTAGAAATTTATTGATGCGGTCAGCAGTAATAAAGATATATAATTGTGCTGCTAACTTATACTTATATTTAAAAACTGGTTTTTTTGCACAAATTTTAACACTATAGAAAGTAAAGATTGTCCGCAAAACTCCCACCCAGGTTTTACCGTTGTCTGTGTTATGAGCAGTATTTGTAATCATATAAACTCCCGGCGTAACGTTGATAAAATCGCTGACTTGGATGTGGCACAGAGCTTCTACGTGCACAGAAGTAGCATTGTCTTTGTTTTCTTTAATATAGTTGGTCGCTCAATTGTTAATAGATGGCAATTCCCGTTTCTCCGGGAGTGTTGTAAATAGCGGGGTTGAACGCTCCAAACCGAGAAACTGCGCCTTGGGCTGCACTATCAAGATCAGGGTTGATTAAAGGAGCTACATCATCAGAAGTAAGTTTTTTGCCCCAATTTCAACATTAGTGCCGCTCCCGATGAGGAACTGATAGCTGAGTTTATCGAGGGTGATTTGATAGCCGCCATCGCCGTCAAAGTTGGTGCTAGTCATGGGAGTGCCGGTAGGGCGATCGTACCGAGGGTTGTTTGTTGCTTCCAACCGCGTTCTCAAACCATCAGTTCCAGTCAAGCTAGTATCGAAATTCAACCGCACCCGATAGCCCGAGTTGTCAGTAGTTTTGTCATCACCCACAGCTTATTTAACAGCCTGTTCAACTTTTGGGCGATTGACCAACACCACAAACCCAATGCCTCTATTAAAAGTCATGAATGTAAATTCAAGTTAGTGAAGGTATTATTCACTAAACCGAGTTTATGAAAATTTTGTTAAAAAAGTTAGCTCTCAAAAAAGAAACTATTACCTATTGACTTTTTTTGAATTCTTGTGGTATATTTTAAATAATGGAAGTGGTAGCTTTAATTTAATTTTTGCCACCACTCCCATTATTTAATTGTAGTTTATTGAATGCTTGGAGTCAAGCTTTTAACCCAAAAAAAAAAGGATTTTTTTTTATTCATTCAACTAAAATTAATCGACTCCCCCGATCAATTCTCCCTTGCCGTCAATCACTTCACCGATCGCAAACGCACCAATTCCCTGAGATTCAAACCATTTAACAGCCTGTTCTACTTCCCTGGGAGCGACCAACAGCACAAACCCAATCCCCATATTAAAAGTATTGAACATATCTGCGGTGGCAACTTGGCCCGCTTCAGCAATCCACTGGAAAATCGGCAAATTTGGCCAGCTATTGCTGTCAATTTTCACAGATTGATTTGCTCCCAAACAGCGGGGCAAATTTTCCGGCAAACCGCCGCCCGTAATGTGAGCCATACCGTGAATTTCTAGACCGCTCTTAATTGCTTCGAGGACTGGTTTAACATAAATTTTAGTCGGAGTTAGCAGAACTTCTCCTAAAGTTTTGCCACCTAAATGTTCGGGTTGGGAATGCCAATCAAAACCGCAATCGCCCGCAATTTTTCTCACCAAACTAAAACCGTTGCTGTGCACGCCCGAACTTGCCAGCCCCACAGCCACATCTCCCACCTCCACCCGCGAACCGTCCAACAATTTGCTCTTTTCGACAATTCCCACGCAAAACCCAGCCAAATCGTACTCACCCGCTTGGTAAAAACCGGGCATTTCTGCCGTTTCCCCTCCCAGCAAAGCACAGCCGGCTTGCTTGCAACCGTCAGCAATCCCGGCCACCACGGCAGCTAATTGTTCGGCATTTAACTTTCCCGTCGCTAAATAATCGAGAAAAAAGAGGGGTTCGGCTCCGGAGGTCAGCACGTCGTTGACGCACATCGCCACCAAGTCGATACCTACCGTGTCGTGCCGATCGAGATTGTGGGCCAATTTCAACTTAGTCCCAACGCCGTCAGTACCCGAAACCATCACCGGCTCTTTTAAACCCTCCGGAACGCTGAAAAAACCGCTAAACCCGCCGAATCCGCCCAAAACTCCCGATCGGTGCGTACTCTTGACCATACTCCCGATCCGCGAGACAAAAGCTCTGCCCGCTTCAACATCCACACCTGCTTCTCGATAATCCATAAGTCTGCCTGCATCGATTTCCAGTTTTTAGTTTATGCCCATAACAGTTGACAAACAGCTTTTTTAACACTAGCGATTCGGCAGCCCACTAAACACTCTAAATATTTGTAAATATTTGTAAACTTTTCTGGAATTGCTGAAACGGCTGTAAGCACTTGAACTCAAGCATTATCTGAGACCGATATCCGTCAAGATTCGCTCGATTTTTGGTAAATTTCGTGCTGTGAGCGATCCCCAACCGTAAAAGTTTGTGGTAGTCTGTTGCAGTTCGTGAACAAAACACAAATTGCGGATCGAGTATGAGTTGTCAAGTGTTAGGGAAGTTTCCGCCCATTTTTTCGGCTGAAGCATTAAAGCAAAAACGCACCCCGATACTTTGCTTTGACTCACGGGGGAATGGCGAAGGGCAAGAGAGAAATCCTTGACGCCCGCCGCCAAACGGCGAATCCTCCAATCTCGGTTGGCAATGGCTATTCACAAAAATGGACGTATGAAGGAAAAATTTGTTGGTGGTCTACTCGCTGTCCTGTTAGTTCCTGTAGTAGGAACGGCATCCTCTTGTCACGCACAAGCAACAGATGTCGTCAATCAAAACTCTCAGGTTTCCAACCAAGTAATTGCCACCCAATCGTCCCCGCAGTTAAACGCTACTCGGGTCGAAGCACAAAAAGTCGGACAGTATCAGTATCAAGCAAGAGCTGAAATTGCCCGAGACTCGATCGCCAAAATTCAGCCCCACGACTTAGGCGGGCGACAAGCAGCGACAGTCTACGTGCGAAACATTCCAGTCATCACCTTTCTGAACGCGAATCCGGAAACAAACACGCCTTTGGAAGAAACGGGCGACAGCCAAGCCGATGCTGGCAGTCCGTCGAAAGTAGCGGGCGCGAGAGAAAATCCAAAAGTCGGCAACATTGCCAGCAACTCCAACAACCAAGAACCCGATCCAGTGTGGCGGGCATCAAGCTTAGCAGCAAGACTCAACCAGCTAGCCCGCAACAACATCGATCCCAACAGCATTACCGTTAAGTGGGAAAAAGGCGATCGCTACATTATTCAGGCAAACGGCGAGGACTTGGTAAACATCAACGCCGAAACAATCCTCCCCGACACCACCAGCGACTTTAGCCGAGACGCCCTGCAAGCAACCAATCGCCTCCGCCGGCTTCTGGGCAACGCCCCACCCCTGCAAGAAGTCGCAGGCCAACCCCAACCAGAACCCCCCGTGCTGTCTGTGGGCCCAGTTCAAGTGCGCCTCAGCGGCTGGGCTTCCTGGTACGGCCCGGGATTTGACGGCAACCTCAGCGCCAGCGGCGAGCGTTTCAACCAAAATGATTTGACCGCAGCCCACCGCCATTTGCCCTTCGGAACTAGAGTCATGGTGAGAAATCTCGACAACGGCCGCACTGTGGTCGTCCGCATTAACGACCGCGGCCCCTATGTGGGCGATCGGCTCATAGACTTGTCCGCCCGCGCCGCCAGCGTACTGGGAATGATGAGCAGCGGCGTTGCGAGAGTGGAAATCGAAGTGATCGAACCGCAGCAGCAAACAAAAGTTGAACGCTGAACGGTAGTCAAAGGCAGAATACAAAAGTTATCCGAACTTTAGAAGGCAGAAAGTAGAATAAAACTCACATCTTGCATCATTACTTGGTGGAAGAGGCCCGAAAGCCTGTTAAGCGAGGATGGTGCGAGATGTCAAGCCGAAAAAATTATGACAAACAAATTCTGCCTTCTGCCGAAGGCCTTCAGGAGATTCTACCGGTGCGCCTGTTTACTACCATTGCAGCACTTCGCTGCTACTTAAATTCACAAAAGTCTGCTGCACCTCATTTGACAGTCGGTTTGGTGCCAACGATGGGAGCTTTGCACGCAGGACATCTGAGCTTGATCCAGCGGGCAAGGCAAGAAAATGCGATCGTCCTGGTCAGTATTTTTGTCAACCCGCTGCAATTTGGGCCAACAGAAGATTTTCAAGATTATCCTCGGAATTTCGAGCAAGACCGGCGGCTGTGCCAACAAGCTGGGGTTGACGCCATATTTGCTCCCTCAGCAACCGAAATGTTCGGCAACCAAGCGGTCGATTCCCTACGGGATAGCTTCGCCGCGCGTACAGAAACAGACAAAACCGCCCAAAAACAGATTCACCTTTCATCCTTAACTCAAGTAGTCCCGCCACCGGCGATGACATCGGTTTTGTGCGGCAAGGCAAGGCCCGGTCATTTTCAGGGCGTGGCGGCAATTGTTACTAAACTTTTGAGTTTGGTGCAGCCAACAAAAGCTTATTTCGGTCAGAAAGATGCCCAGCAGCTAGCAATTATCAGAAAGCTGGCTGTTGATTTTAACTGGCCTGTAGAGATTGTCGCTTGTCCGATCGTCCGCGAAGAGTCGGGACTGGCAATGAGTTCTCGCAATCAGTATTTAACAGCAGAGCAAAAACAGCAAGCCTCCGTACTCTACCGCGCGCTGCAACAAGCCTCGGAAACATTTGCTTCACCCGACCGCAGCGCCGCAGCCGCACTCGCTGCGGTGCGCGCAGAAGTGGCAGGAGAACCCGCAGTAAAGATCGAATACGCCGAACTCGTCCATCCCGACACTCTAACGCCGTTGCAGGTTGTGGAAACCGCAGGACTTTTAGCCGTGGCAGCCAGAGTCGGCTCTACTCGCTTGATTGACAATATAATTCTCAGGAATCGCCGACCAATTGTGGCGATCGACGGCCCGGCGGGAGCTGGCAAATCTACCGTCACTCGCCAAGCAGCAACAGCTTTGGGCCTGTTTTATCTGGATACCGGCGCGATGTATCGGGCGCTGACTTGGCTGGCATTGAAAACAGGCACGCCGATTTCCGACGAATGCGCGATTGCCGAATTAGTCAGCTCGAGCTATTTGGAATACAACCTCGATCCGGCATCTTTGATGCTGAAGGTTAATGGCGAAGACGTAACCGAGGCAATTCGCAGTTTGGAAGTGACATCCCGCGTCTCGGAAATGGCGGCAATTCCCGCCGTGCGGCAGTTTCTGGTGGAGGAACAGCGCCGCTGCGGCACAAAAGGCGGAATTGTGGCAGAAGGCCGCGATATCGGCACTAACGTGTTTCCCGATGCGGAACTAAAGATTTTTTTGACTGCTTCGGTACAAGAGCGATCGCGCAGGCGGCTGTTACAACTTAAAGACACCGATCGGGCTAATATTAGCTTGGCCCAATTGGAGCAAGACATCGCCCTGCGGGACGAAAAGGACAGCACCCGCGAGGTTGCACCTTTGCGCAAAGCGGCCGATGCTGTGGAAATTCAAACAGACAATCTGACTGTTGCCGAAGTTATCGATCTGATTGTCGGCTTGTATAAAGAGAGAATCGGCCCTAAAAGTTAATATTAGGACGCTCCGGGCGGGCGATCGCCCTCATATCAAATCCGGTTAAACTCACATCTTGCACCATTCTGGCTTAACAGGCTTTCGGGCCTGTGAAGCGAGAAAATTCACTCTTGGCTTCACAGGCCCGAAAGCCTGTTGCTAAAAAGCTGATTGACAATGGTGCAACATCTCAGGTTAAACCAACTTGCAGTGTCAGGTAGGGACGCGGGGCGATGCGGGCTGAGTCGCTAAGAATATCGTGCCATTAATCCGATTTGAGCGCCGTCCCCCTGCCTGGGGAAAAAGTCCAACCATCCGGGGTTTTCATGGGTTAGGAGATTTCTGCCGCACAAATCTTAAATTTTTTTATCCTGACGGACTTCCCCGCGATCGGTTATTTCCAGTAGCATTTTTACGGACTGTCCAATTTAAGATTATCCTCTTAAGTGGATTAACTTGATATCAACATAAAATCTCAAATTAACTGTGCAAGGTGTGAAGGAGAGAATGACGTGACAAAATTGAAACTGCTGTGGAGGCGGCGAAAAACTTTAATCGTTGCTTTTATTGCCGCCACAGGAAGTTTTTTGCTGGGTGTGACGCTGCCGATTAACTTGCGGGCCAATCAGCCATTGGAACCGATTCAGGCGCAAGTCTTGGCCGTATCCCAGTCGCAAGAACAACAGCCGGTCTCCAATATTAATCAGTTTTCCGAGGCGATCGCCCGTCGAGTTGAATTTTCCCAAAATGCTCTAACCCAATTGCAGGCAATCCGCTTTCAATCAGCCGTACCGTCGCAGTTTAAAGGTACAACCATTCGTGAGGCCAAACTCGACTCCCAGCACAAGGCGATCGCCCTGACATTTGACGACGGCCCCTGGCCGAAAACAACTACACAAATCCTAGATATTCTCAAGGAAAACAATATTAAGGCTACATTCTTCTGGGTAGGAAGATACCTGCAATCTTATCCCGAAATTGGCAAACAGGTCGCAGCAGCAGGTCACGCGATCGGCAACCACACTTGGAACCACGAATACCTTAAGTATAACGAATACGGTGCCGCTCGCGAGATCGATCGAACTTCATCTTTAATTGAGGACTTGACCGGCATCCAAACATCGATGTTCCGCCCGCCAGGAGGCATTTTAAACAATGGATTGGTAGCTTACGCTCAAAAGAAAAATTATGCAGTTGTGATGTGGTCTGCTGATTCTTTTGATTGGCGCACTCTTACGGAATCTTTAATCGATAACGTGATGAGGCAGGCAAATTCCGGCGGCATTGTGTTGATGCACGACGGAGGCGGCAATCGAGCCAGAACTGTAAAAGCTTTGCCTGATATTATTGCTCGATTGAGAAAGGAAGGGTACAGTTTCGTAACAGTTCCCGAGTTATTGCAGATGCAAGAACAAGAGTCAAAACAGCAGCAAACAGCACAAAAATAAAAATTTGGAAAAGTGGGATTTTACACCATTTTTCCATTTTTTTGTAAGTCGTTAGATGGATTTTTCATAACTATATCGCGCAGGTGAAGGTTAATCGCAGTTATAAAATTAATACAGAGACGGCTGTGGTCATCGCTACCTCCCGCCATCGCGTACACCAAACCGCGCCGATATTCATGCCGGACGGTATTATCACGTTCGAGGGCAAGATAATCTTCGGGGCTAAACCCAGACGGGATGGCAATCATAGTGTTAGAGGCCAAATCGATACATTCATTTTAGCCATATTACCAATTTAGGCTGGAATCTAACGGCAAATTTTGCAACTGAGAATTCACCCAAATAGCCGTCGCAAAACCCGATCGCAAAGCACCCTCTATTTGACCTTCGCCGCACAAATCCCCGGCACAAACCAGCGGCAAATTCCCCCCAGCAGGCAAACAAGAAACAGGCAAAGGATTTCGACAAAAAGCATAGCGCCAGCGGTGAACCTGCAACCATTCCGGCTGCTTCAGCCAAGGGATTAAATATTCAGAAGTGCGATCGAGCAATTCTTGACCGACTGTTGGCAAATCAACAGATTCTAGATGGCGATCGGCAAAAGAAGCACTGCTGTGAACCACAAACACAGGCTGCTGCGACTCAAGCCGCTTGCTGCTATCTAAGCCAACCCAAGCTAAATCAGCATCATATCGAAAAGTAACAGCTTGCCACTGCGGATTTAGATTGCTTAAATCTTGCTGTTTTGCCGCAGGATAGCCAGCCATAACGGCAATGCAAGGGTCGTACTCCACAGAACGCAATTTGTCAAGAAAATCAGATTGCAAACCGATTTCTGAATTCAAAAACATTAAGGCTTGAGGAGCAGGAATTGCTACTACAACAGCCTTAGCAATCAATTCTTGAGGCGTCTGTAAATTGTCATCAGTGACTTCTAGGGAAAGATGCCACATTTGGTTGTCAGTAGTAGAAATAGCTTGTACGCGGCGGCCAAACCAAATGTCTAAATCCTGGGCAAAATACTTACCAACAGCATTCATCCCAGCAGGTGCGATATAACAAGAATTAGGGCTGGAAAACATTTCTCCCTGTCTGAATTCCCAGACAGTATCAGTCCAGAGTTTTAGGATGTGGCGATCGACCAAAGCCTCAATTAACCGCTGCACCGCATCTCCCTGCGGTTCCAGATAGCGCGCCCCGTGATCCGCCCTAGTACCCTGTACGCGGCGGGTAGCAACACGTCCCCCCGCGCCGCGAGATTTCTCAACAACCGCCACAGAATAACCAGCTTGACGCAACCGTTGAGCGCAACTGAGCCCCGCAATACCCGCACCAATCACCGCAACATCGAACATAATTAGTCATTACTCTGTAGTCACCAGTCATTAGACATCTCCAAAAACTCTTGTGCAGTAGGCATCCTGCCTGCCCAAGACTTGCTTTTTACTAAATGTCTAGTTATCAGCTTAAAGGCTGCGGGGAAGTTTCAGTGCAATATTTCAGTTTGCGGCCAAACCCTGAGAACCCTAGCTTGTGGGGCGTCCCGCCACCGCCCTCCACCAAGTAGTAGAATAAAGGACAGCACGAATCCATGATTAAGACCAAATCAAAAAAAGCCACCGTAGGTAAATCCTAAATCCTCATGCTTGTCAATCAGCAGCAATCTAAAATCTAAAATCTAAAATCTAAAATCGAATAGGGGAGGGCAACAGTCTTGGACGAACTCAGAGCAGCACTAGAATTGACAACAGAAGAAGAATTGCAGCAACTAACAGAACTTCTGTTCAGCCGCAAGTTTAACCCTTTAGATTACGTGCAAACCCCCGCACCCATAGACATACAAAGTCGCGATCGCCAAGCATGGCTCGACGCCGTAGAACAGCGGTTTCGCTATCTTGCAGCCGACGGGTTGACGGTACTCAGAGGGCGAACCCAACAAGTAACTTACAGACAAGCACTAATTCAAGTTTGTCGCTATCTCAAAATCCCTTATCCCAGACAGTTGTCAACCACCGACTTAGAGGCAGAAGTATTTCTGCACTTAATGGGCCGCGCGTGGAAGCGTTTGCCGGCTGAGGAACAGCAAGCGCTGACAGTGCGCGTACAGCGAGCGATCGTTGATTCTAAACTCTCAGAACCCCTGCCAATTTCAGCAGAAAAAGACCCGCTGGGTTTGCTGTTCAAAGGCGGCAGCGCTTTAGCTGTTAGTTCCATCTTAAAACCAATGTTGCTGAAATTGATGGCTAATCAATTTGCGCTGCATTTTGCCACCTATCAAATGGCAAAACAAGGAGTGCTTGCAGGCACTGCAACCGCAGCAACCCAGTTTCAAAATTATGTGGCTATTCAGACGGCGCGGCGCGGTATGGCGGTGAGTGCGGCTCGTTACGGTGCGACGCGGAGCGTATTTTCCTTGCTCGGCCCGGTGATGTGGACTTGGTTTTTCGCGGATTTGGGTTGGCGATCGATCTCCACGAACTACGGCCGCATTATCCCGACCATTTTTGCCTTAGCTCAAATACGCCTGACGCGATCGGAATGCGTTTGGGAACTAGCTTAACGATTGTAGATTGTAGATTTGAGATTGGGAGTGTGGGTGAATATCAAAAATTGGTTGAAATTAGCGGCAAAACTGACAGCCAAATATCTCAAGTCTCGCCTCCAAAAACATCCAGATCCCCGCCTGCAAATCCCTTGGAATTTCGCCCAAGTGGGGATGCTGATTTTTCCCTTAATTCCGATTTTAGGAGCTTTAGGTTTATTCCTGGGATTGGCCAGCACTTGCAAGCAAAAGTTCCGTCAAATTAGTCGCCGCCCGTTGAATCGAGGATTCGCAATTCTGAGCGCGTTGCTAGTCATCACAGCCGTTTTTGCCCACAACCGCATTGAGGCTTTTATAGGGTTGTACAATTTCTTGCCGTTCTTTATATTGTTTGCTGCTTTCAGCAGTTTAATTCAAACTTCGGCTCAATTGCGGCAATTGTCTTGGACGATCGTAATTAGTTCAATTCCAGTGATAATTTTAGGTCTGGGACAGCAATTTTTAGGCTGGAGCGGCATCGAGCAATTGCAGCCTGTTTTTGGCTGGGTACTCGCACCCCAAGGCAATCCCCCCGGCCGTATGGCTTCTGTATTTATGTACGCTAATATTTTAGCTTGCTATCTGACGATTGCTTTTATTTTAGCACTGGGACTGTGGATGGGAGAAGTCCGAGGGAAGAAGGAAGGCACGACACGGATTTTGACACGGATACACCGATTAATTATTGAGCAAAAATCGGAAGTCAAGAGTCAGGAGTCAGAAACAAGAGATTCGAGGGAAGAAGGAATATTAATTCCCAATTCCCAATTCCCAATTCTCAATTACCGATTCCTATTTTTAGGTTTTGCAGTGATCGGAAATGCTGTTGCTTTGATTTATACTAATTCTCGCAATGCTTGGGTACTGGCAGTTTTGGCAGTTTTAGCTTTTGCACTTTATGCGGGTTATAAAAAATTATTAGCTGCGGTTTTTAGTGTGGCTAGCACAGTTTTTTTGTCTGCTTTTGGCCCCGAACCTTTACGGCACTATTTACGAATAATTATCCCCGCTTTCTTTTGGGCTAGACTCACCGATGAGATGTTCCCAAATCGGCCAACTGCTACTTTGAGAAAAACTCAGTGGGAATTTGCTTGGTCGATGACTCAGCAGCGTCCTTGGACTGGTTGGGGATTGCGAAATTTTACGCCTCTCTATCAAGCTCAGATGCACGAATGGCTAGGTCATCCTCACAGTTTGATACTGATGTTGACGGCAGAAACGGGAATACCGGCAACGGTTTTGTTGTTTGGTTTAGTTGGTTGGGTTTTGGCTAGGGGTGTTTTGCTGCTGGCGAATTGGCCGCTTTTTCCTGCGGATATTAAACAGGAGCAAATAGCAGCACTGGCAAAAGCGGAAAATGCTTTAGTTGTCAATCAAAAATCAATATTTATTAGCACAAATCAGGTGATTGGTCAAGATGTAAGAGTAACCGATCGCCTAATTTTTTTCAGTTATTTATTAGCCTTCGCTGCCTGTACGCTTTTTAATACTGTAGATGTGACGCTGTTTGATTTTCGACTCAATACTACAAGCTGGTTGCTGTTGGCAGCGATTTGGGGCGTGTGCGAAAGTTCAGTTTCATTTTCCAAAAAAGAGGCACGACACGAATTTTGACACAGATACACGGATGATACTAAATCCTGGTTATTCACCCCCTTGATGATTCGGCGGTTAAAACCGCTTCTTGTAAAACGAAGTATGGCTCCGCAGACTAAAATATCAAGGGAGTATTTAAGTCTGATTCAGTAGAGTTCCTATAATTAATCCGTGTATCCGTGTCAAAATCCGTGTCGTGCTGTAGCTTATTCCACCGTCACCGACTTCGCCAAATTGCGCGGCTGATCCACATCCAAACCCCGACGCGCTGCAATGTGATAAGCCAACAATTGCAGTGGAATCACTGTCACAATCGGCGACAACAATTCATCCACCAAAGGCACTGGCAAAACATGGTCAAAAATATCGGCTTCCGTCGCACCTTGCTTGGGCGTAACGCCAATTAAACGGGCGTCGCGGGCCTTGGCTTCCTGAGCGTTGGAAAGCACTTTTTCGTAGACGCTTCCGGGCATGGCGATCGCCACTACAGGCACTTTTGCATCCAAAAGGGCGATCGGGCCGTGTTTCATCTCTCCCGCCGGATATCCTTCGGCGTGAATGTAGCTAATTTCCTTCAGTTTCAGCGCCCCTTCCAAAGCAATCGGAAAGTTAATTCCCCGTCCCAAAAAGATAAAATCTTGGGTGTCTGTAAACTGGTGGGACAATTCCTCCACATACTGTTCTTGAATCTCCAAAAACTTCTCAATTTCTGCCGGCAACTGGCGCAAACCAGTAATAATTTCTGCCAATCTCTCCGTGCTGATTGTTTGCCGCTGGTGCGCCAAATCCAAAGCTAAGAAATAGAATGCCATCAACTGAGTGACAAATGTTTTAGTTGCAGCAACGCCGACTTCTATACCGGCGTGGGTGTTGATTACCTGCGGCATCATGTGGGCGATCGAACTTTCAGTCCTGTTAGTAATGCCTAACATTCTCGCCCGGAATTTATCGGTAAAACCCGCGCGGCGCTGCTGTTCCATTCCCAAAGCAGCCAGCGTGTCCGCCGTTTCTCCCGACTGTGTTACTCCAATAGTTAAAGTATTTGCTGTCAGCGGTGCGGGCGCGTAGCGGTATTCAGAAGCGTACTGCACCGCAGTGGGAATATTAGCTAATTGTTCCAACAAATATTTGCCAATTAGCGAGGCGTGCCAGCTCGTTCCGCAGGCGAGAATTGAAATTTGTTCGACATCGGCGCAAAGTTCTTTGGGCAAGTTGAGATTGATGGGAGAGCGGGGATTTTCCTGCTGCCAATCGCTGTCTAAATAAGCCTCCAAACAAGCTCTGACTACGGCTGGCTGTTCGTAAATCTCCTTGTGCATGAAGTGTTTGAAGCCTTGTTTTTCGACTAAAACCGGACTCCAACCAAGGATGCGCGGGATCTTTTTCAGCCTTTCCCCTGCAAAGCTGTAAACTTCGACTCCCATCGGAGTTAGCCTTGCCAATTCGCCATTTTCCAACGACAAAACAGTGCGGGTGTGAGATACTAAGGCCGGCGTGTCGGAAGCGCAGAAAAATTCGCCTGCACCAAAGCCAATCACCAAAGGAGCTTGCTGTCTGGCAACAATTATTTCGTCGGGAAAATCGGCGCAAATAACGGCGATCGCAAAGGCTCCTTCTAACCGATTTACCACCTTGGCAACGACTTCCAAAAACGACAAATCAGCAATTTTTTCTGGTTTTTTCTCTTTTCCTTCTTCCTTCTCGCTTTTTATTTCGGCAAATAAATCAGCGATTAAATGAGGAATAACTTCTGTATCGGTATCCGAGACAAATTTATGTCCCTTTGCTTTCAATTCTTTTCGCAAATCGCGATAATTTTCGACAATTCCATTTTGAACTACCGCAATTCGCCCGCTATTATCCAGGTGAGGGTGAGCGTTATATTCCTCTGGTTTGCCGTGAGTTGCCCAGCGGGTGTGTCCGATACCGATGGGAGCCGGAGAGTCTATCTCTGCTAGCTTTTCCCGGAGGTTGTGCAATTTGCCCTTGGCTCGGATGCAGGTAATTTCTCCTTCCGAGATGGTAGCGAGGCCCGCTGAATCGTAGCCCCGGTATTCTAGTTTCTCCAATCCTGCTAGCAAAATCTCGCTTGCTGCTTGCGTGCCGATATAGCCAACGATTCCGCACATTTAACGTACTACTCCTGCTTAGCGATCGCAATAAAACTCACGTTTTATCATTTTTACCTTCTTCCGGCCCCAGAATGCAGATTCCGCGACAAAAAAAGAGGGGGCAATTTAATCGCCCCCTCTTTTGTGCCCCTAATTCGATCGGCGTGTCGATCGATTTTTAGTAAGCTAGACCCATACTGCGAGTGGTTTCTGCTCCCAGGTAAACCCGGATGCTCAGAAAATCGGTAGGGCAAGCAGTTTCGCACCGCTTGCAGCCTACACAGTCTTCGGTGCGGGGAGAGGAGGCAATCTGAGCTGCTTTGCAGCCATCCCAGGGCACCATCTCCAAAACGTCAGTCGGACAAGCGCGGACGCATTGAGTGCAGCCGATGCAAGTATCGTAAATTTTGACTGAATGAGACATTGAATAAAGGCTCCCAACGAGTCACTAAAAATTTGCTGCCTCTGCGAATTAACAGATTTGACGGTGAGGTGCCACCGCTATAGCCTGCACAGAGAATTAAAGGTTAGTCTACCGCAGTGCTTGGAAGCACTTCGCGAAAAAGCGACAAAACTTCACAGTTATTCACCCTGGGACTCTTATAGAACCCATTTGGGATTTATTCATTTGCCAACCGTTTGAGCATCAGCCTGATGAAATACAAATTGAGTTTCGCAGTGGCATAGATGAGAGTCTGCTCAAAGTTGTTGACCAAAATCTTACAGCCTTACATCCAAGGGTTTGACCGTTTAATCACGAGCGCGAGTTGCCACCACGACAAATCCAGTTTTCCCCTCTAGTGCCACTTTTTCGGCTTTCGTTAGTTTCCGTGCCAGTTTAAACCGGATCTGGGTCATAATCTGGAGATAGAGTTTTTACTTTCTCTGCGATGAGCCGAGCCTGGTGATACCCCTTGCCCTTGCAGAACGATCGTCTTCGGAATATTAACGAGCCCGAGTGTGAAAGTAATCGCAGTTGTGAATCAACATTTCAATCCAGCCACATTCATCGGACACACTGGTTTTTGTCTAATGGAGCTGAGATGTTGCACTACGATCGATCGCCCTCCTATGGGCGGGTTCTCCTGCCCACCCCACAAGAAAATGCACTTGTTGTGGAAAAGACATCTTGCCTGTTCTTAAGAATGGTGCAAGATGTGATATCGATCCAAAACGGCAAGCTGACTGCTATCAACTACCAGATGTTGTTTGATGCCCTTGGTGCATTTGTAATCACAAAATCTTTGAGACTCGACAATCGCAAACTCACGTATTTTTCATCGCTACACGGAGCTATTACAGGAATTATAGCCTTTGGTTAATCCACTTTATTTACGCTGTGAGCTAATGAAGGGAGCTCGGGGAGCCAAGAAAAAACCCACTAGACTCGCGAATAGAATCGGTGTAAAAGTGCTGAATCCTGTCAACTTGGCGAGTAGCAGAGTTGTACTAATTGGAGTTCTAGTAACTGTTGAATTCAGAGCAGCCATTACACAAATCATTGCCAGAGTCTCGTTGGATGCGGGATTAATTATAGCGATTGCCTTTCCTAAACAGGCTCCTATAAAAAACAGTGGGATGATAATCCCCCCCCGCCAGCCTCCATTTACGGTCGTACTAATAGCAAACACTTTAGCAATAACTAAAGTTAAGACAACTCCCAAAGAAAAGTTTCCCTCAACAATTTTTTCAATTTGATGTTCGCCAAAGAAACGAGAGAGCGGAAATAAAGCTGATAAAACGCCAAGTGCTAGCCCAGCTAAAGTAGTTCGCACATAGATTGGACTGCGTATTGAATCAAACAAGCGACCAACACTGCGAAATACAGCGATAAAAAACCACCCCATAATTGCCCCTACGATTCCATAAGCAATCGCTGCGGCAAAGTCATAAAGGCTGTCTACATTGTATTGAGGAAAATGCCAGGTAGGGCCAATTCCTAGCTGGGTAATTGCTACAAAGATGGTGTAACTTGCACAACTTGCCACTACCGCAGGCAATATTGCTTCAAAATACTCCACAACATTCTGATGATGCAGGATTTCTAAAGCAAAAAAAGTACCCCCCAATGGAGCGCCGAACAAAACTGTAAAACCCGATGCCATGCCAGCAATACTCAAAGTTCGTAGTGCCTCTCCGCGCAATTGAAAGCGATCGGCTAACCACGTACCAATTGAACCTGTTACTTGCACCATTGGTGCTTCTGGACCAGCACTGCCTCCACTTGCAATACTGATTAGCGACGACAGAATCATCGAAGGATTCTCCTTCATTGGTAATCGCCCACCATTGAGATGAATATTGTCAATAATCAACCCTATTTCGCCAGGATTTCCCAGCCAATGAATGAGCAAACCGATGAGCAAACCCGCAAGGGGCATGATGATTAGTAGAGAAAGTCCACTAAAATATTCAAATCCCAGCATTATGTAAGACAAAAATATCCAATAACTTGCACCAAACAAACCACAAATGATTCCTAGCATTGCCCATAGGAATACCGAACGTGTGAGATTTACTGGGTTTCGTTTCATTGTTTACTCCTTGTCTCTAACTAGGAAGTTAGGAAGTCTTAAAAACTATTTTGTATAATAGTATACTGTTTTTTGTCTGTATCTTCTATTCACTCAAAAATGTATGAGCCCGATCGAGCTTTCGGCTCGCGGGCTCTGTATAATTCCGATCTAACCGGATTTGATTTGAGAAAAAACTCAAGTCTTTATGCCAATTTCCCAAAATTGTGCAACAGTTGTAAGGATTTGTTGTTTGATATTTTGGCTTGTAGCAAGGATTTGGGTGAAGTAGCCCCTCTACCAACTGTTGCAAACTTTTTGATAATTAGTATTGCTGCAAAGCGGTGCAAATCGATCGGCTAAAAGCCTAATTTTTCTAAGACGGGCTTAGTTGAAACAATATGTCGATCGAGCCCTAGTTTTTTCGGTTCCACACCCAAAGCCAAAGCCACCAATTGCGGTAAATGGAGTACAGGCAAACCCAACTTGCGCCCGATTACTTTTTCTACCTCCGGCTGTCGCGAATCCAAATTTAAGTGACATAGAGGACAAGGCGTTACCATACAATCAGCGCCATTGTCAATAGCATCTTGAATATGTTTGCCTGCCATCTGAAAAGATTGGTTAGTGGCATAACTCGCCAACGGCCAGCCGCAGCACTGCGTCCGCCCTCGATAATAAACCGGAGTTGCCCCGATCGCCCGAAATACATTTTCCATCGATTCCGGTTGGTGCGGGTCATCGTAAAGCAGCTTATCCTGAGCTCGCAGCAGGTAGCACCCGTAAAAAGACGCGCACTTCAAACCCGAAAGCTTGCGGGTGACTCGCTTCTGCACGTTCTCCAGCCCGTAATCGGCAACGATCGCCCACAGCAGATGTTTCACCTCGGTACTGCCTTGATAAGGCGAACAGCCTTGTTTTTCCAGTAAACCGTTGACTTTTTCTATGTAGTTAGGATCGGTTTTCTGAGATTCCTTGAGGCGATCGTCCACATGACCGATTACCCCTTGACAAGTGCTGCAATGCGTCAGCAAAGGCAGATTCAGTTCCTCAGCCAAAGCAATATTGCGGGCGTTGACGGTATCTTCCAGTAACTGCGAATCTTCCTTGAAAGTGCCAGAACCGCAGCAGGAAGCTTTTTTGAGTTCCACCAGTTCGATGCCCAAGGCTTGAGTCAGGGCTTGGGTAGAAAGGTAAAGTTCGCGGGCTGCCCCTTGGGCGACGCAACCGGGAAAATAAGCATATTTGAGATTTGGGGATGGCATAATTGTTTCTGCTGAGGAGACAAGGCAAGGGACAACAAAGGAGGGCGATCGAAGTTGGGATGCTTCCTGCTTCGTTTACCCTCTCCATATCCTTACCTAGTTTTAGACAATTATTATCGATGAGGACGCAGTTTTCAGGTTGGTGGCGGGGCGATCGCGCTAATCTGCTTAAGGCGCTTTTGGAAAAATTGGATCGCTGATGGTTCGTCTAGACACTGGAAGCAATCGCACCGTCAAAGTTATGTATCTGCGATTACTGCTGGGTAAGCAAAAGTGAGTTACTAAGTTTGTCAGTTCGGAATGGCGAAGGGCGATCGCACTAGCATAAGTAATTGTTAGGCGATCGAGCATAACACATCGTTACAGCCGACCCATTAGAGTGTTATGATTCAAGAGTAAATAAGCCAAGGTGGCTGAACTAAACCGTTAGCTTGCTGGGTGATCGGTGCGACTGTACTTCAATGCTGTCGGTAGTTGCAAAATCATCGGGTTCCAGACATAGCGGTAGTTTAGGATACTGCTTTTCATCTCAGCCAAGATGTCAAATCATGCAGTCGGGTCAAGCACAATTCCCCCAAACCGTCACAATTTACAAAGCTCCTCAAAAAGAGCAAGGGCAAAAGTTACTGGAGGAGGGGTTTCAACCCACTGATTTCTCCTACAGTTCTCCCTACCTTGATGGGAGTTGCTACTTTGCTGGTCCAAATGACAGAAGTATTGCCGAGGAGTTCAATCAAAACTTTAAGAAGGCGTTCTTGAAGTTTTGATGCTCGGGCAAGCTACGATCGAGATTTCAAAACGCTTGAGTATCGCTAGGATAAAAATGACGATTGTGAGCGGATTGAGGTAGTCCTTACCGGCCGATACTTCCTAAATATGAATGATTTGGAGGGAATTCAATAATGTTAAACTCAATAATGTTCGACTGGCAACAGTTAGCCCAGATCGAAGATCTAAAAGAGTATTTTGAAACTGATTTTCACGGATTTAGTAAACAGATCGAGCATCATCTTCATGAATTGCAGGAAATCGAATCAATAGAGCTTGATAAACTAGCAATTATACGAGCTCTAGAAGTTACAAATGGTTGCATTCAATGGGGATTTAGAAGAAAAGATGAGGGATGCTTATCAGTAGAACAGACCCGTGAATGCATGGACAAGGTAATTGGATTTATGAAAGATAAAAAAATCGATCTCCCAAGTGGAGAGTCTATTCATTTTACTCCACCCATTCAACAATTGATGGGTGAGACACGTAAGCTTTACCAAGATGCATTCAAAAAAAATATTCCTGATAAAGATAAAGAATTCTATGCCTATTCCACGGCTCTGTTCTTAGTATGTGGTCCCTCCCGTTTGAATGCTGCAATTGAATTAGTAAAACAGGAGTTTGAATCTCTGTTTACAACGTACTATATCGAAAAAGGTCGCAATTATATTGCCCCATATATGGAGGCGCTTCTTCCTGAAAATCCATGAAATGAGGGGAATCATCCACAATTGATGGACAAAGTGCAATCTCCGATTTTGTAAGTTGAGTTGATGTTAAGCTGTCTAACAATTCGCTTGGAGCGGACTGGCGAAAGTCACTGGTGTAGGTGCAATGGTTTTGACAGCCCCTCAAGCACACCCTTAGGCGGAACAGAACGCTCTTGTTAAATTTGTCGTTTTTCAGCCGAGATTAAGCAAGCAAAGATGGTTGGCTCCGTTGTTGAGTCCAGAGAAGTTATTGGCGATCGCGAAACATAAGTAATTGTGAAGCGATCGGTGTATAACATATCATTGGATCTGACAAAAAGTGATATTTTGGTGTTGAGATCGAGGCGATCGTTTGCCGCTCAATTCAGCCGTTATGTGTTACTGCGAATAGGGAACGAATATGAAGAAGGTTTTTATCGCAAGCGCATCCGGGAAACTCGGGCAGTACATGGTGCAGCAGGCGCTGGATAGGGGCTAAGAGGTGGTTGGTGTTTGTCGGCAACGGCGCAGGCTGTCCTCGACCACGCACGCCCGGCGGCGCGCCTCATATTCTCCTGCGGCTGGCACATTACCCGGGACGGCAAAGACCTGTACTGGCGGACCTTCAAATCGGTCGTGAAGGCTGTCGGATGGCTCGCGCGACTGCTTCGCGTCAGCGACCTCGACGACCAACCAGGTGGAGGCGTGCAGGCGGGTGTTTGCGAGCAACACCCTGTGGACTGCCGTGCGCGGAAGCAACCTGGAAGAAGGGGAGAGCCAATGCCTACCCATATGGAGCGGGTATGTAGGGAGTCCCGTCTTCGCCAGCAACATCACGCGGCGCCTGGACTTTGCCCTCTTTATGGTCGCGGCCTTTGAGAACGACGAACTAATCCGCCAGGCCTCGGCGATAGTCGGCGGCAGAACGCCATCGGCGCTCGCAATCAAGACGGAAGCTAGAGATTGAGAAAACGAATTCTCAAGAAGCACATAACAAGCCGTTCCAGCGGACACGCCTGACGGTGCGTCGCTTAACTCCATCGTTATACAGATGCGATACTTCCATTGAGTCCGTTAAGCGGAGCTCAGTGCGATCGCAAGTAGGAAAGCAAGACGGATCGAATGCGTTTGGGCGTTGCTGTTGAGAATTTCTAGAGGACAAGCAGTCACTAGGGCGCGATTTCTTGCAGGTAGTCATTCAATCAGTCCGGGACGCAAAAATTGCTTTGCAACACTATTCGTAGCGGTAAGGTACGGTGTGCACCGCCACATAGAGTTTAGGCATCCAGGACTATTCAAATAGCGATCGCCACCCCACAACAGTCTTTAATTTAACACCAATGGCCCACGGCCCCATTGCCTGCACAGAGGGTCAGTTAGAAAAGTGGCAACCCTTTTTCCTGAAGATCCCCCTTTCGGATAAGATTAGATACGCAGCAACCAATGAGGACACGATGTTATGAGCCAAGACGACATTTTTGCTAAAGTCCAGAAAATTGTGGCAGAGCAACTGGAAGTCGATAAGAGCGAAGTCAAGCCCGAAGCCAACTTTGCTAACGATTTAGGAGCAGATTCCTTAGATACAGTAGAACTGGTCATGGCCTTGGAAGAAGAGTTTGATATTGAAATTCCCGACGAAGCAGCCGAAGGAATTACTACGGTTCAAGCTTCTGTAGATTTCATCAACAGCCAACTGGCAGCTAAAAAATCATAAAATACCTGTCTTTTCCCCTAAGAGGAGAGAAGTTAGAAAACTGAAAACTCCTCTTTTGTTCTGCGTTCTGGGTGTTTAATTTTTTGAAACTGAAATCATGACAAATTTAGAGCGTAAGCGCGTTGTTATCACGGGTCTCGGCGCGATTACACCGATCGGCAATACCTTGTCCGAGTATTGGGACGGGTTGCTTGCCGGGAAGAATGGTATAGGCCCGATCACCTTATTCGACCCGTCGCGGCACGACTGTCGCATTGCCGGAGAGGTGAAGGGTTACGACCCACACGACTATTTAGAGCGCAAGGAAGCAAAGCGGATGGATCGCTTTGCTCAGTTTGGAGTGTCAGCGAGCAAACAGGCTCTTGCTGATGCGAAGTTGGAGATTAATGACCTGAACGCAGAACAGGTGGGTGTCATTCTTGGCACTGGCATTGGTGGCTTAAAGGTTTTGGAAGATCAGCAAGAGATCTATCTGACTCGCGGCCCCGATCGGTGCAGCCCGTTTATGATTCCCATGATGATTGCGAATATGGCCGCAGGCCTGACAGCAATTCAAACGGGCGCTAAGGGGCCAAACTCTTGCACGGTGACTGCCTGCGCTGCCGGGTCAAATGCGGTGGGCGATGCGTTTCGCTTAGTTCAGGGGGGTTACGCGCAAGCGATGATTTGCGGCGGTACGGAAGCTGCGGTGACACCTTTGTGCGTGGCTGGTTTTGCTGCGGCCAGGGCGCTTTCGACTCGCAACGATGACCCGACTCATGCTTGCCGTCCGTTCGATCGCGATCGTGATGGTTTTGTGGTTGGCGAAGGTGCCGGTATTCTGATTCTAGAAGAAATGGAACACGCGATCGCCCGCGGCGCTCGGATTTACGCGGAAATCGTCGGCTACGGTTTAACTTGCGATGCCTACCACATGACTTCCCCGGTACCGGGGGGGAACGGTGCATCGCGGGCAATGGCTTTAGCGCTCAAAGATGGCGGTTTGACACCGGATATGGTGAGCTATATCAACGCTCACGGCACGAGCACGCTTCCCAACGATTCGACGGAAACGAAGGCGATTAAAAAGACTTTGGGAGACAGCGCTTACAAAGTGGCAATCAGTTCTACCAAGTCGATGACGGGCCATCTTTTGGGCGGTTCTGGGGGCATTGAAGCGGTGGCTGCGGTAATGTCGATCGCCAACGACAAAATCCCGCCGACAATTAATCTGGAAAATCCCGATCCCGAGTGCGATTTAGACTATGTTCCTCATACAAGCCGCGATCTAAAAGTTGATGTGGCTTTGTCTAATTCTTTTGGATTTGGCGGCCACAACGTGACTCTGGCATTCAAGAAGTTTGTTCGGTAACGGGTAATCCAAAATCGAGAGTTAAAAGGTAAAAAATTAATTTTTTACCTTTGTAGGGTAGGCATCTTGCCTGCCCTAACTTTCTGAAGTATAATCGGAGCGATCGTATGAATCAACCAATTATTCGATTTTTGACAACCAAGAATTATAAAAATATACAGTTAGATCCATCTGTAAATTTAAACAACCTTAATATATTTATCGGCTCAAACGGTTCAGGCAAAAGCAATTTTATCAGTTGTTTGAAATTTTTAAAAGATTGCCTAATAGCTATTCCCGACGAAAATCGGGGCGTGAGTAGTTTTGAGGATGCTATTTCTAAATTTGGTGGCGATAAAATCTTAGATGTCAATGTTGAAAGTCCGGCAAAGGTCAGTATAGCTTGCTGTTTTTCGCGAATTAACCAAACTGGTAATCTTCAAAAAGACAGCGCAATTCTTGATTTCAAACTTTATACCGATCGACAAAAAGTAAGGGCGAGCATCTCTGAAGAATATCTATATGGTGGAGAAGATTTGCAGGAAACTTGCAGCAGGCAACCTTTCTATTACTATAAATTGCATAACAAAGAATTAGGGCAAGGACTTTTATCTGTTTACAATTCTCCCGGTCAAGAGCAAACTCATTTTGAAGCTTTAGATAACATTCCTACAAATTCTTTGGGTTTGTTGACAATTCCGACACTGCTTGAATATACTTTCTTACCACCAGAAATTACACCTGTTTACAAAATTAGAAGACAATTAATTGAATTTATTTCAAAATGGCAATTTTATAATGCCAACAACATGAACTTGAGTTTAATTAGAACCGCAGAACCTAAAATAGGTGGCAGTGATATTTACCTATCTGCTTCGGGAGATAATCTGCCTTTAGTCTTGTACAATTTAAACCAAAAATCTATCAATTTTGAAGATAGCATTAACGAGGCAATGAAGTCCATCCTGCCAAAAACTCGTCGCCTTAGAGCTTTACCTTCTGGTCGCCTATCTCTCACTGTAGAATGGTATTTTGAAGGTATTGATGATGAAGCATTTTACCTAAATGAAATGTCGGATGGAACTGTCAGGATGCTTTGTTGGGCAACTATATTACATTCTCCACTTCTTCCTTCTTTGATAGTCATTGATGAACCTGAATTAGGATTGCACGTCTCGTGGATGCCAATTTTAGCTGAGTGGATTAAAAAAGCTGCCACCAGAACTCAGATAATTATTACCACGCATAGTCCCGACCTTTTAGATCACTTTACCGATCGTTTAGAGAATGTTCTTTGTTTTTATCCCGAAAACAGAACGTATTTCTCAGTCAAATCTCTTTCAAAAGAACTGCTGAAGCCAAAACTTGAAGAGGGATGGCAATTGGGCGACTTATACCGTGTTGGCGATCCAAGTATTGGAGGATGGCCGTGGTAGTGTGGGTTTTCTCTGGTGGCGGTGAGGCTGAGGTTAGAGGATTCTTTCCTTTTTTAGAAAAAACTTTTCCGGGCTGTAGATTTGAACGAAAAACACCAGTTCGTCAAAAACCTGGCCCTAAAGCTAATAAGGCAAGTAGTTACGGCAGAACAGGTAAAAGTTTAATCGAACAAATCAAGCAAGAATTGCCTATTGCCTTAAAAGCAGAACCAAATAAATGCGACTTAATTTTAGTTTTCGATGATTTAGATTGTCGTGATTCTCAGATACAAAAATCAAAAATATTGACAGAGTTATCAAAAATACCAGAATGTGCTGACATCGAAAAAATTGTTGGGTTTGCCGCGCCGGAAATCGAAGCTTGGGTTATTGCTGATTGGGATAATTCAATAGCTAAACATTCCGATTTTAGAGGGCGACATGAACGAATGCGTTGGTGGCTGAGTAAAGAAAAAAATGTTCGGTTTACTATTCCAGAATCGTTTAGTGAATATGATTCTGATAAAGATAGCTGCCGAGAAAAGCTATCAGAGGTATTAATTGCTTCAACAATTGTTGAACATGAGAGTAATTTCGATAAAGCACGCTTTTCTAAAGGAGTTCATACTCCTTTGCTATTGAGAGAAATCGATCCGAATGAAGTTCAAAAAAAATGTCCGTTATTTCGCGAACTCTATAACTATCTTAATGATTTTTGTCGTTGTCCATAAAGTATCAGATAAAAATTTATTTAGGTCAACTGTAAGCCAATTTTTGCAAAGCATTAGTAGTGTTAAACGGAACTTACCCCGCACATAAGATTCATTTCTTCTGAAACCATTACAGGGCAAGACTTTCCTGGAGCGGGAA
>NZ_JAUBTB010000087.1:0-29825 GCF_036704965.1 Microcoleus sp. F10-B2
GTGGCGTATTGTGAGTCGTTTGGGTACATCCTATTTGAGGTTTTTTGTCAACCTCTTTTACTGGACTGGCGCTCTAGCAGCTTTAAGAACGATCTTACCGCAGCGAAAATAATCGTTCCAGTAACATTCAAACCATAGTTTTCCACTGACTTTTTCCCACACCTCAAATAGTAATTTGAATAAATCCTCACTTTCCTCATTTTGTGATAAACACATCTCGTCGGCGAACCCGTTCAAATCACTAAATAGATTTGCTCTCTCTTCTTGTAATGTTAAATCTATATTCATAATTACCTTTCCGTTTAATTGTCTGGATTAGTCAATATCGTACTTCCATTTTGTTATCTGTTTCCATTCCTGAAGTGACCGTTGCCACTTATCCACCAATCCTCTTCGCAGGCTGCGTCTTACCCAAGGATGCAAGTTATATCGCAATTTACCTTTGGCATCTGTTTCCTTTTCAATCAAATACCACCGCCCCAGTTCGCGCCGCGTTACGATCCAGTCTGACTCCTGTACCTGTCTGGTACCAGATAATTCTTCCCAAGTCACACCTGCATCAGACTCCCCCATGTAACGGAGTACGTTTTTAGTTACATTGCTAATTCGCTGCCAAGCTGTCTTTAGGGAAAACTCGTAAATGTTTTCAACATCTCCGCTAGCTTGTTCTAGTGCCGACAACACGGGCTTTAATGTTCCATCGTCCAAGACACGCCCAACGATAAAATGTAATGCAAGCGGAGCACCGCAAGATAAATGATAGACTTGTTGAAGTTGCTCTGTGTTTGCTTGTAGTATTGCAGGTACATTTTTGTATTTAGCTTCATCTTGCAACAACTGGTAACAGCAGTGCTCTTCCAAGGGCGGAATATTAATCAGTCCAACATAAGAAGCATTGGTTTGGAAGCGACTGGTTAGTAATACCCGACTAGGATTAAGCATTGCATTAAGTTTGGGTAAAATATCCTCAAGTTGTGCGGTTTCAGCATTGTCTAGTACAATCAGCCTCTTTTCTTCTTTAATGCGCTGGTGAACTCGCTTTACCGAACAGCCATCTAGTTGATGGGCAATCTCTTGAAGTAACTGATTCCAACTAAGCGCCTCATCTCGTTGTGACTGGCTGATTTTACCATCTAAAAATTCGGTGTCTCTTGCTTTAACCCATAGCACATCCGCAAAGAGATTGTTACGCACTGCTGCCCTAGCAACTTTACAGGCTACTTCTGTCTTGCCGTACCCTGCACTACCGCATAGAGAGAGAATAGGTGATTCTTGCGCGTCGTTTAGCCGATGTAACACTTCTTCGCTGAAACTCTCTCTTCCCCACACCTTTCGGCATCGTAAATTGGGAATCCATACCCCGCGCTGGTTTTTGCTGTAACCGTCAGTTGGTTGTAGTGGTAATACGTTAATTTGGTCTGCCAGTGAAGGTGTTTTGCTTTTAACAGATAATACCACAGGTAACTCTATTACCTGAATTTCGCTGGGTTCAGCAACTTCTTCCCAGTTAACATCTACGGCTTGACAAATTCCCATGAAGGCAGATCGATCGATCCGGTCCCCCTTCAAAAACCTCTTCAATGTTGAGATTGAGGTAAAAGCAGCTTGCCGCCACTTTTCTTGAGTCCAGCGCTTGTTGCATCTAGCTTCGTCAACGATTTTTAGCCCTCGTTGTGACGCCTTCAGAGTATTAACCATTCTGCATTACCCCTGCGGTGTTCTCACCCAATTATAGCTCACCTTGGTTCCGTAAGTAAGAGAAGCAGTGAACTATTTAGTGAACTAAAAAATGAGCCAAGCTGAGCCGTTAATCCAATTTGGATCTGAGATATTAGAAATGTGGGAAGCAAATTGTGGAAAAACTAGGGCAATAAGGCAGAGCGAGCGCATTTTTAGCTAAATTCATTTTGTCATAGCTAAAAAAAGAGTGGACTGTTCGCCTGAGTCAAAGCTCTAAGTTAGTAATGTTTACTTCAGCGTCAATGTTTCCCTAGTTAATCAAAAATTCCCTAAACCCAATGTCAAAATCAGGATTGTTTTTATGGCGATTAACTTTTCTAATCGCTTTACAATTGACCATCTTATTTTTAGGTCAAAAAGCACAAGCAGGAGGTGGAGACTCAGATTCAGTTGATTCAGACTCAGAAAATCGACCAAAGATAATTAATGCTACTGCCAACATTAAATGGAATAAATGGAGTCAACCTTATTGGTTGAATAGCCAAGTTTGTCGGGACAGAGCTGGCGATACTGCCTGTTTCAGCTCTGATACTGCTAGAAAATTGGGCTGGAATATTCCTGAACGTAATTAATCTAAATCACTCATCTCATCATTAGGGTAGTCTGACAATGAATTTCAAGAAAGTTCAAAAAATTGCTGCGCTCGTCATTGCTAGTGTTTCTTTAGTAGCTAAAGCACAAGCCGCTCAAGCATCGGAAACTTTTCAGGTAAATGGTGGATATGCGCTGAATACAAATAACTCTTTTCGGTTAATTGACGGTAATCCTCGGATGTCTCTTTATCAGCATAATATCAACGATCCCGATCAACAATTTGATCGTTTACCGGGTAATTTGGGGGGTGTACTGTTACGTCACCGTTCTACAGGAAAGTGCTTAAATGCTCATTATCTTTCCAATAATGCGGAAATGAATGTTTGGCCTTGCAACCCTTCCGATCCCGATCAAAACTGGAATTTACTGAGTCTTCCTATTGGGGAGTTTTTAATCCGTCGCAATGGAACTAACTTTTGTGTTGATTCTCCTACTCGTACTAATACCGGCAGAATTCATCTAATTACTTGCGATGCTAATAATGCGAACCAGCGTTGGAGAAGCAGTGCTAGTAGTGTAAGTGGTAACATTAATTTACCTTTTGGTCGAGGTCAAACTTGGTATGTCTGTCAAGGCTATCAAAACAGCACCATCACTCATAACAGTAACACTGGCAGTACCTATGGTTTAGATTTGACTGTATCAAATCGAGACTTTGGTACAAATGGTTGTTATGCCTATGACAGCAACGTCAATAAATCGGCAAATAAACAAGTTCTCTCCCCTGCATCTGGGATAGTTTATCATGTGGCTGGAACGTCTGATTTAGTTTGCTTATCTATTGACCAAAATCGTAGTCTTTTGATTGGTCATATAAATCGTAGTGTTTCTAATGGTCAAAGAGTGAACGCAGGTCAACTCCTAGGTACAACCCTTTCTTACACACTAGCAAGTAATAAATATGCCCACATTCATTTAGAAGGACGACGTAGCTCCAATTGTGCACGGGGAACTTCAGTGCCTTTAACTGCTGCTAATGGACTTCAGATTATGGGTGTGGGAGATTTACCCGATCTCCCTGTTGGTAACGATCATTTCAAACGAGCGTTAACGAGACCATAGTTCATTAGACATCTCCGAAAGTTTCCCAACCCCTTCTCTCATTACTTTTTGAGGAGATCGCAGTCAGGTATGTGACTCCTCAAAAGCAACTTATTCAACCGCCAGATTGGGAAAGTCTTGTTCCCACGCACGGGCGTCCGGCCTGTGCGATGGTATCGATTCAAAAAAGAGCGTGAAGGGGAGCTATCCCGTAGGGAATCGCCCTGTAATAGTAGAATTTACTCTAGTTTACTACTTGTGCTATAATTGAGTAAAAATCTTTGTAATTACCAATTGCTAAGATAATGCAAGCTAAAAAAATATCAATTTCCCTATCACAATCGCTAGTAAACTTTATTGAAAGCTACAAAATTGCTAAAGGATGCAACTCGCCCTCCCAAGTAATTGAAGTAGCTTTGGAATTGCTGCGGAATCAAGAACTAGAATCTGCTTACCGACAAGCATCCAGTGAAGTAGACCCCGCTTGGGATGTAACAGTTGCCGATGAATTGACAGATGAAACGTGGTGAAATTTACTACGCTAATCTAAGTCCTACGGTTGGTTCTGAGATAGATAAACGCCGTCCTGTATTGGTGGTGAGCAATGACGCTAATAACCGTGCCGCCAATACAGTTACAATTCTACCAATTACCTCTAATGTAACCCGTGTCTACCCTTTCGAGGTCTTACTAAATCCAGAGGATAGCGGTTTATCCAAACCTTCTCAAGTTCAAGCACAGCAAGTACGGACAATTTCTAAACAGCGAATTAGCAGCGATGCAGTGGGAAGTTTGAGTGAGGAAATCATGCAGTTGGTAAATGCTGTTCTCAAACTGCATTTAGATGTCGATTAACTCTGATATATAGGCGTTTTTTTTCGTGGCACGGGCGTCCCGCCTGTGCGCCTGTGCGATCGCGGGCATCCCGCCTGTGCGACCCCAAGCTTTTAAGCTATAATAGTTGCCTAACGTCGAGGTAAGTAAAAAAGTAACATAGTTGCCTAACGTCGAGGTAAGTAAAAAAGTAACATGGATCAAACTTCTACAGTTACAATTAGCAATACATCTTATCAAACCCTCGCAGAAATCTCTGCACTCTCAGGAAAACCAATCGAAACAGTTCTCGAACAAGCGATCGAACAATACCGAAGACAACAGTTTTTAGCAGCAGCCAACCAAGCTTATCTTGCCTTACGCGATCGCCCAGAAGCTTGGCAAGAAGAACTTGAAGAACGGGAAGCTTGGGATATCACTTTAGAGGATGGTTTAGAATGACATCCGCCAAACCATCACGGGGTGATATATGGCTGATTGACTTGAACCCAACACGAGGAAGAGAGCAAGCTGGCAAGCGTCCCTGTCTAGTGACATCTGTAGATTTATTCAATCAGGGTGCTTCGGGATTAGTTGTGGTACTACCAGTCACATCGAAAGATAAAGGAATTCCCTGGCACGTCGAAGTTAACCCCCCATAAGAAGGACTTAGACAGCGAAGTTTCATTAAATGTGAAGATGTGCGATCGATCAGCATAGACAGATTTTTTGAACGGTGGGGTACAGTTTCTCCAACAACATTAATTATGGTAGAAGAAAGACTGCGTATTCTTTTAAATTTATAGCTAAAAAATATTTTTTAGCTTTCATACTGATAAATCGCCCTTGGGTGCATCTCACTTTTGCGAATATGTCAAAAAAGGGTTAAAATAAAAAAGCTAGTAAAATCGTCAAATAAAGATGAGGTAAAGAAAATGACACCCTCAGACCAACAACAGCTAAAAGCCCACTTAAAAGCGGCAGCAGAAATTCTTTACAGAAATACCGAGCCAACCGAGTTAAAAAGTTTTGAGAGTATAGAAAAATCTGTCCGTCAGAAAATGTTAGAAGAAGTGGGTCCAGAACTAGGGAGCTTTTTTTTCAGCAGTATCAGGAATTCAAACAGGAAAACCCCGAAAAATAAAATCAATAATGGGCTCGCTCGACATTACAGATAATCAGGCAAAATATTTTGGCTTAAAAGCTTACAGTCAATTTAGTCCACTGATGGAAAATAGCTGTCTTTTAATCACTGCTAACGAATCTTATCAAATGGCAGAAAAAGATTTGGAAAAATTTACGGGTATCAAAATTTATCACAGTACATTACTCATATTAGTCAATCGACAATAATTTGAATTGCCTACATCTCAACAAGGAGTCAAATAAATTACATTGGATGGCGGTAAAGTCAGACTACGCAACGAAACCGAGGGCGAGACCTGTTACTGGAAAGACTATAAAGCCGTGTGTTTAGATAATGTTTATTCGGGAGCATTTTTTCAAAATAATCAAGATTTAATTGATGGGACTAATAGCCAAAAATTACTACACCCTATGTATTGCTGTTGAGATGGTCGTGCCGGGATTTGGAACATCTTTAAAGAAATTGGAGATAATGAACAAAGACAAGAAATCTTAGATTGGTATCATCGAACAAGAAAATCTCTACAAGGTAGGGGGTTCAATAAAACGATTGAAATCAGCAGAAAATACAGCGTATTCCAGGTTTGTGAAGTATAGGGACACGGGGCAGGGCGCGGTGTCGAAAGGAGGGGAAGCTCACTCTAGGTCGGTGTACTTCATAAATGTGGAATCTGCTGTATGTTATGGCAAGGCAACGTTGATGAAGTTATAAATTTATTTAAAGACTTTAAAGGTCAAGAATTTAAAACGTTTTGCAATTATTGAGAGTTCCATCGCTGCCGAATACTAAATTACCAATCCTACAAATAAAAATCCATAATTTCGATTGATTTGGGAACAGTTGAATCAACAATTAAACGCATTGGATTAAGGGTGAAAATATCGGGAGCCTGGTGGAATATTGAGAACGTTTCCTAATTCCTTGCTCTTCGCTGTGCTTATCTCAACGGTCAACTTTCAATTTGATGTATTTGCCTTCATTGAGATGCACCCTGTTGAGATACTTGTGTGGGAGGACACCATAAAAAACTTTCCCTCCCCAGGATGCGGGTTAGCTCTCTGACCAAGAATTTCAAAGGTGGTACCCGCCACGTGATTTATCCGTGGAATCAATCGAAAGCATCTCAAATCGAAAATCCTCAAGAAAGAGCATTTATCTCGCGCAAGTCAATCTAAAATCTCAAATCTCAAATCTAAAATCGATTGACTCCTGCCACATCCCGCCCGACTTAGCGTCAGCAGCGCCGCCACCATCAACGGTAGGTTCAGTATCCGGTCTCTCAACCCCAGTCGGCGGTAGTAATTTTCACCCGAAGGTAATGGCGGGTGTGACCAAGGCTTCGAGTTGGGCGGCGACCACTCGATCTTCCACCATCGGTTGCTGGCTCTTGTTAGTATGGTCTCTATTAGTTTTTCGGGTTCGGCTCATGGGGACTCACCGGGGCCTGATGACTGTTCCAGTCTGAGTTTCACACGTTTGATCTTGTAGAGAAAGTCCCTCAACAGCAGCACTCGCTGTTGTTAACTTGTCAACAATGGTGCGCCCAGGACTGTAATTGCTAATTGCTAATTTTGAATGAGTGCAGCATCTCACAAACAAAGGAGCATAAATATGGTGAATCATTTCAATATTTTGGTAATTTTGACTGTTAGTGCAGCGGTTCTCGGTTTGGGAAAAAGTGGGGCGCTAGCTGCTGTCTTGAATATCTCTGAGACTAACCCTGGTTTGCAGCTTCACAGCCTGCAAATAGCAGAAAAGAGCGATCGCAATTTAAGCAACTCAAAAGGTACATTAAAAGAAGGCAGTGCCCTCTCAATCGATCCTGATGAAGTTACGGGCATACCAAAAGCTGAGGCGCGACAGCGTTTCATTTTGAATAAGATATATCGGGTTCAGGAAGGCACTACCGCTGACGATTTGTTTATTGTTGATGAGAAAGCAAATAAATGGGCTGTAGAGGATGTCTCAGAAGCTACAGAGGGCGCTACTACTCACAGCGTTGCCCAGATAGTGTCGGGTAACGGGAGAGTTTGGGCGCCGATCCAGAAGTTCTAAATTTAAAAAAACGCCGCTTTTAAGGGCGGCGTTATTATCAATTAAAAATCACAGGTTAAAAATAGTATAATTACCATTTTTAACTTTTAATTTTTAATTTTTAATTTTCTAACAGTCGTAGTAGAGAGCAAACTCGTAGGGGTGAGGACGCAGCCGCATCGGGTTGACTTCATTATCGAGTTTGTAGGAAATCCAGGTTTGGATGAAGTCTTCGGTAAATACGCCGCTTTCAGTTAAGAAACTGTGGTCTTTTTCTAAAGCTTCTAAAGCGCCTTCCAAGGAACCGGGAGTCGAAGGAATTTTGCTCAATTCTTCAGGGGAAAGGTCGTAGATATCCACGTCCAAAGGTTCGCCCGGATCGATTTGATTCTTGATGCCGTCTATGCCGGCGCACAGCATGGCTGCAAATGCTAAATAGGGGTTGGATGTGGCATCGGGACAGCGGAATTCTAACCGCTTAGCTTTGGGGTTGGTTCCCGACAACGGAATCCGCACTGATGCCGATCGATTTCCTTGAGAGTAAGCTAAGTTTACAGGCGCTTCAAAGCCCGGAACTAAACGCTTGTAGGAATTAGTCGTGGGGTTGGTGATTGCCAAAAGTGCCGGTGCGTGCTTGAGAATGCCGCCGATGTAATGCAGTCCCATTTGACTGAAACCTGCATATTGATCCCCTGCAAATAGAGGTTGGCCGTCTTTCCAAATCGACTGGTGAACGTGCATCCCGGAACCGTTGTCGTTAAACAGCGGTTTGGGCATGAAGGTGATGGTTTTGCCGTATTTTTTGCCGACGTTTTTGATGACGTATTTGTAAGTCAGCAAGTAGTCGGCTGCTTGTACTAAAGTTGCAAAGCGGAAACCGAGTTCGCACTGACCGCCGGTGGCGACTTCGTGGTGGTGCTTTTCGATGGGTACGCCGCATTTTGCCATTGTCAGCAGCATTTCCGTTCTCATGTCTTGTGAGGTATCGGTTGGTGCTACTGGGAAATAACCTTCTTTGTAACGCGGTTTGTAGCCGAGGTTGCCACCTGCTTCTTCTTTGCCGGAATTCCAGCGACCTTCGATCGAATCTACGTAATAGTAGCCGGAATTTTGGGTTTGGTCGAAGCGAACGTCGTCAAAAATGAAGAATTCTGCTTCCGGGCCAAAGAATGCTGTATCGCCGAGACCGGTCGAAAGCAAGTAGTCTATGGCTTTTTGGGCAATGGTGCGGGGACAGCGACTGTACGGTTCGCCGGTGCGGGGTTCTTTGATGCTGCAAATGAAGCTGATGGTCGGTTCTGCCATGAACGGGTCCATCCAAGCGGTGGTCGGATCGATGACCATCGTCATGTCTGATTCGTTGATGGCTTTCCAGCCCCGAATGCTGGAACCGTCGAAGGGTACGCCGTCTGTGAATGCGGTTTCGTCGATTTGGTCGTGGTACAGGGAAAGGTGTTGCCAGATCCCCGGCATATCGATGAACTTTAGGTCAACGATCTGGATTTGATTTTCTTTTATGTAGTTTAAGGCTTCTTGGGGTGTCTGGAACATGACTTACTCCTGATATTGGTTGTGTCTTGGCGATCGGCCGATTTCAGACTGTTTGGGCGATCGTAGGCCTTCAGTATCCACTATTTTGTAGCCATAGATACAAAATTTTGAAATTGGGGCCCAGTGCGGCGGGGCAGTTAGTGATTCTTGCCCTGTCGATTTTTCGGCTGAAGATACAAGGCAAACGGCTGAATTTTTCGCCCGTTTGCCGGGGATAGACGACCCTTCGTGAAAATCCTATCTCAAATCTTAATCAAACGCCGATTTGTAGTAGTCTACAATAGGCGGTCTGTCTCAGATAGCAAAGTATTGATAAAGATTTTTGGGAGAGAAACTTATGCGCGATGCAGTGACGAGCCTGATTGAAAATTATGATGTTGCTGGTAGGTATTTAGACCGAGATGGTATCGATCGGTTGAAATCTTATTTTGCAACGGGCACGGCACGGGTACAGGCGGCGGCGGCGATTAACAGCAATGCTGCGACAATTGTCAAGCAAGCTGGTATTCAGCTATTTGCCGAACAGCCTGAATTGATCCGTCCGGGCGGAAATGCCTACACGACTCGCCGCTACGCGGCTTGTCTGCGGGATATGGACTACTACTTGCGCTATGCTACTTACGCCTTGGTGGCTGGAAGTACCGACGTACTCGACGAGCGCGTGCTGCAAGGTTTGCGCGAAACTTACAATTCTCTAAGCGTTCCCATTGGCCCGACGGTGATGGGGATTGGCATTATGAAGGAGATGGTTAAGGCTCAGGTGGAAGCTGCTGGCTTGTCTGTGGGGCCTTTTTTGGAGCAGCCTTTTGATTACTTGATTCGCGAATTGAGCGAACAAGATATTTAAGTCAATTTGCTACTTCTTTTAACAGCAAATTGCTTTTGTAGCTTGCAGTTAGCAGCAGTTGGATCGATCGCTTTTTTTGGCTTCGCAGCCTCAAGCGATCTTTTTTTATGGGTTATGCCATTTGAGATTAAAGATTTGAGATGAAAATTTTTAAATTTAAAATTTTATATTTAAATGATTGAATAATTGGGAATGACTGATGAATTAAGGGTTTGGAGCTTCCCTACAGTTGCATTCTTTCTTGAAACTGGTGTTAAAAATCGCCAACACGTCCCCAAACGAGGCATTTGTCCAGGGGATTTTTGGTTTGATGCCGCTCGACTTGTTCGGCGGTTCTTGCTTCTACTTCCCCGTTGGGATAAACAATGTGGATGATGTCACCGCTGACGAAAGCCCAGGTATTTTCTTGACAATCAGCCGGATTTCTGATAGGAAAGTTAATTGTTTTCATGGTCGATCGCCCTAATGGTATTGGTAGCGCTTTTAGCTGCATCTAAATCATCCGCTAGTCGCCAAAGTTTTTGTGTGATTCTACGGATGTTTATCTGCGATCGAACTACACAATCAGAGTGATCTCAGTCATATAATGTCAGGTGGGGCGATCGCCCCGCGACGATCGCAAAACCAAAATGCTCGCCAAAAATCCGCAGTCGGGCTTGTGCGTAAGTGCTAATCTGGTACTGTTCTTAACCCTATCCGTACAGATTAAAAACCTTGGCTAAACAGCGACTAGACACTTTATTGGTCAGCCTAGATTTGTGCAGTTCCAGACAGCAAGCTCAGGCATTGATTCGCACAGGGAAAGTCTCTATCAACCAGCAGGTAGTTGACAAACCGGGCACTGAGGTCGATATTGGAGCAAAAATTCAGATAAAAGAGCGATCGCGCTATGTTTCTAGAGGCGGCGATAAATTAGCAAAAGCTTTAGAAGTTTTTGCGATCCCGGTTGCAGGCAGAATTTGTCTCGACGGCGGCATCTCCACAGGCGGTTTTACTGACTGTTTGCTGCAAGCAGGCGCTGCCCTAGTCTACGGCATAGATGTTGGCTACGGTCAAGCAGATTGGGGCTTGCGCAACGATCCGAGAGTAATTTTGAAAGAACGTACCAATTTGCGGTACATGACTCCTGCTGAGCTTTACGGCAATTCACCCCCCCCAGCCCCCCCTTGTCAAGGGGGGGAGCAAGATTCTTTGCTTTACGGCAATTCACCCCCCCCAGCCCCCCCTTGTCAAGGGGGGGAGCAAGATTCTTTGCCAATAGGGGTTTATGCAGATTTGGGGGTAGTAGATGTGTCGTTTATTTCCCTGGATAAGATTTTACCGTCGCTGTGGGAATTGTTGGCACCGCCCCGAGAAGCGGTGTTGCTGGTAAAGCCGCAGTTTGAGGTAGGGCGCGAGAGAGTCGGGAAAAAAGGCGTAGTGCGAGACTCAGCAACTCAAGCCGATGCGATTTTTCAAGTGTGGAAGGCAGCCACAGCTTTAGGATGGCAGCAACGCGGCTTAACGTGGTCGCCTTTACTTGGCCCGGCGGGTAATATCGAGTATCTTTTATGGTTGGGGATCGATCGCGAACTGGAATCAGACCAGAGGGCGATCGAAGATGGTGTCGTAAAGGAACGGATCGCACAAGTCGCAAAAGCGGCCGCCCGGGAACTTGTCGATCGATTGTAGATTGTAGATTGTAGATTTTAGATTGATTTCAAGATGTCAAGCTAATCAATTTTAAAAGTCAAATTTGGAACTCCAGATTGGTCTAAAATTTCAAGTTGTTTTGTCAATCGGACTCCTCAACTTTCACAAGAGTGAATAATTCCATGCAATCATTCAAACAAGCCGGTTCGATTTTACTGTACGTTCTAGGTGCCATCGGGTATGTGGCGATTGTAGCTACTATTGTAGGCGTTTCAATTCTCATCAAGTGGGCAGCTCTGCTACTAGCAGACAAATTATTATATACAATTCTGATTATCGGTGATTTGTTGAGGGGCATCGAAATTATTGAACTGTTAAATATATTGGTATTTGCTTTTATCGGTATGGGAGTGGGTGTGGCGACAAGGCTTCTACACCCTCAATACGGTCGCCAAATTAGTGCGGCTTTCTTGATAGTTATAGTTCCCTTAGTTTTCATGATTACGCCAGCCATCAGATATAATTCTTGGCTGGAAAAAGTAGAGGAATCGGATAACTTATCGCCTTCAGAAACTGCAACATTAACTAACTCATTTTTGAAGAGAAAGGTAGGAGTGCCGAGTTTTATCGGTTATTACGTATATACTGGTCAGTTTCCGGTTATTCCGACGAAACAATCGGAGATGAAAGACCTCGACAGTTTTGAAAAAAAAGTTAATTCCAGATTTGTACAGTTCACAGGTATTGCTCCGACTATTGTTTCTTGGTCAATGCGGGTTTGTTTTTGGCTGATTAGAATATTTTACTTTTCTATAGCGGTAATTGCGACGATCGCGCATTTTAGGGAAGGTGTTATAATCGCTAGACGGTAATACGATTTTCGATTTTCGATTTTCGATTTTCGATTAAAGAATTGGGAATCATATCAAATCAGGTAGCATCGGAATTAATATTACCCGAAATCAGGACACGGCAATGCCGTGTCCCTACAATTAATCGCGGTAGGGAAACAGCACTGCCGTGTCCTCCGTTTATATCATTCCGGTGCCACCGGAATTAATATCAGTTGACCAATTTTTATCAAGACTTGAAGAACCGTATAAAGTTCGTTCATTAGAGGAACAGGTGAAAAGATTCTTGATAAGTCATATTTAGGCGGATTCTGAAAGTCTAGCTTGACGAATACAATTTCACTGCCATTTGTCATCGCAGCAAAACTCGGTCTATCCTTGCGGGGATTGGCGGTCATGTATGCTAGTGTTTCGGGAAGTGCAGACATTACTGAAATGGTGGTGCGCTTCGGCTCTAAGAGTGTCACCCAAAACTGATTTTGCATCGCTAAAACATCAATCCGTCCCTTGAGATTTTCTACTTCATCATCCTCGTCATCTAAAACAATTTGTACATATTTTTCAGCCATCATTTTAAAAGGTGGATCGTAAAAACCCGCTCGTTCCAATAGAGGCGAACCCATGATTAGCGTAACGGTTCCTTCTGTAAGGCTTCCATCATTTAAATGATAAAGATATCGCCGCCGAATTAAATTGAGAGCGACTTTATCGACTTCTGTAATTTCGGGTAAATCTGGATACCATTCTGAGAAAAATCCCTCGGATTCAGTTCGCGTAATATTGAATCGAGATTCAACATCTGCTAAAGTTTGGATGATTTCAGTAATGGCTGTTGTTTGTGTCATATTTTAAACTCTTGCTGCAAGCGATCGATAATTGTATTGCGCTCGATGGTGGCGAGAATTTCTTGAATTACCGTATCTTGTCCCAGGGGGCCCCAGGTGCAGCCTTTTTCTAAATAAACTTGGGCGGCGCGACCGACAGCGTAAGTTCCGTAAGCTGCTAAACTAGCTTGAGTGACAGCGACTCCGGCAAAAGTAGAAAAGCCGATGTGCGGGGCTGCAGCCGCCGCACTCTTGCCAAATCCCAAGAGGAAACTGCTGCCCAATTCTCCCAAAAGTACGCCGCCAGCACTGGAGAAAATAGTCTGCCAAAGTTTCCCCGCTTCGTAACCAGTCATGGGTAAACCGTAAAGTCTGGATAAAGAGCGAATTAAGGCTAAATCTGCGACACTTGCTCCCATTACATCCAAGAATGCCACCGGGTTTAAACCCACAGCCAAAGCTTTATATTTTGCAAATTGCCAGATTAAATCTTCGGCTTCTGTTTGCCGCAATTTGAGAACGTGACGGGCAATATTTGCTTCGGCATCTCTAGCTTCAACTAAAGCATTCAGAGCCAGGAGCGATCGACCTTCTCTGTTAAGAATTGTGAGAATTTTATGTTTTAGTTCGTCTATCTGCGCCGGCGGCGACTCCCATTCGTTAGTTACTCTTCCGTCGGACCATTCCACCCGCACTTGCACCGGCGCGGGTTCGGCGGCTACCATGACTATTTCTAATGATTTAGCAGTTTTAGGCGGTGATTTTGCAGTAGATTTATCAGATGGGTGGTTTGGGTCGGACAAATTTTCGCTATCTGTTTCCTCTGTTACCGCAGCGGCTGCTAACTGTTCAGAATTTCCCAGCGCTTGCAAACTTTGGTAAATAGCTTTTCTGTCTAATTCTGGATAAAGGTCAATTTTATTAAAAACTAAAATTACCGGTTTTTGAGCTGTTTGCAATTCGCACAGTGCTTGATATTCAGTTCGGGTGATATCGCCTGCAACGACAAACAGAATTAAGTCAGCTTGGCGAGTTACTTGTTTTGCCATTTCGCCGCGCACTTCGCCGCCAACTTCATCAATTCCGGGAGTATCAATTAATTCTACTTGGATTTTTTCTCTGTCTTCTGTGGCCCGAAGATAAGGAATCGTCCAGCGCACGGAACGCGGCCACTGAGTCACGCCGTTGAGAGGGCCTGTTTGCAGGATTTTGTGACCTAAAAGCGCGTTTAATACGGCTGATTTGCCGCGGCTGACTAGGCCAAAAGTAGCAATGCGAATGACGTTGTAGTCAAGTTTTTCTGAGGTGGAAGTTAATATATCTAACTGCTTTTGCAGCGTTGCTTCTAATTCTGTATTATTCGAGTTTTTTTTGCCTTGGCGCAGGTGGGAATAGCGCGCCAGGGATTGGCGCAAACTGGCGCGGGCTAGGGATAAGCGATTTTCTTGAATGGAGTTGTCAGCCATTGGCGATCGGCTTTTTTAAGCAGGTATAATTGATCGTCGAATTATAAATCCTATTTCTTATTTTAATACAATTTTTCATAAATTTATAATTTTTTATTGGGGAATTAGGTAGGGACACGGCACTGCCGTGTCCCTACGGATATCGCGGGCAATCGACCGGATTTAATATCAGATACCCTGGGCGATTGACCAAATTTAATATCAGATGCTGGACTAATTTTAATTGACCCCTGAATTAACGGTTGCTTAATGGGCGGCGGCTAGGACACGGCAGTGCCGTGTCCCTACGGATATCATGGGCGATCGACCGAATTTAACAACATCAGATGCAGGACTACTTCTAATTGACCGCCGACTTAACGGTTTCGGGCCCAGATACCTGAGATGAAAGGCGACTCGCCACTTGGTTGATGAAAGATTGCAAGAAGGAAACTTGCTGATTTTGCGTAAATACTGCTTGCAAAGTTTTAGTCAACTGGTCGAGATTGAAAATGCCTTTGGCAGCATTTTCCAGTTCTTGACTTTGGAAATATTCAATTAAACTCAGTCCTGCTATTCTGGTAAAATATGCTGCACTAATTCCCTGCACAGCGCCTCCTGCTACATAGGTGACGGCATTGCTTTTAAGCAGTCCAGTAATAGTTTGAGTTGAGAGTTCTACTAATCCCAATTTGAACATTTGATTGGCCAAAGTTGCCGCTACTGTCTTAGCTTGGTCTAAGGAAAACTTTTGCTGGTAGATAGCGCCGAGGTCGATTACGAGTTGGGTGCTGATGGCGGTTGTTGCTAGCAAGTCTAAAGCGGGAACCGGATTAGTAAAAACGGCGGCGGCGGCGATGTACTGATATTGTTCGATAATGGGAATTGCCCGATCGCGCCTGACTGCATTTAAGAAGGTTTTCGCTTCTAATTTAATACTTGCAGCTTCGCGCACTGCACTCGCCCAGACTAACTGTTGCCGTTCTTCCGTTAAGATTTTAGTCAATCTTTCCGTCAGCGCGTCGAGTTGAGAGACTTGATTTTCGATCCGTTCTTGAACAGTGCCGTCCGCTTGGTGCTGGCGCACTTTAATAGAATTGGGAGAAGCTGCGATCGCAATTATATCTTCTGTCCGCAATATTCCTTGCATTTTCTGCTGCAAAGAATGCAAAACCTGCGACTGCTGTTCTGGCAAATATTGGTCCAGTTTGTTCCAGACTAGCAACACCCGCTGACCTGCGGACGCTAGCTGAGATAATGTTTTAAATTCGGAATCTGTGATATCGCCCGCTGTCACAAACAGCACTAAATCACCGCCGATTTTGGCATCGGCATTTGTATTGGCAAACAGCGGTGCTGTTTCTGGGAAACTCAGCTTTTGCGGGTGTTGAGATGCCCAATTAGAATTTAAAACTTGAATTAAGGCAGTTTTGCCGACAGCTTTGCCCCCAGTGACGGTAATCCGCAAATCTTGTCTGTCTAATTCGGATCTGAGCCGATCGAGCTTTGCGGTTAGATTAGCAGGATCTGCGGAGTTTTGAGCTTCTGAGGCTAGCAAATTAATTGCGGCTTCGGAAGCCGCGATCGCTTTTTCGGCTGCTTCCCGGTCTGCCAGGGGTTGCGGGAGTGCGAGTTCGAGTTTGGGGGATTGTTGCTTCCACCACCAATACCCCGCACCGGCAGCCGCCAAGCCGATGAGTGCCGTTTCGCCCATTTCTGAACCCGAATGCTGTAGAGTTTCCAGCAGCCACAGCGCTGCTGAAAGTCCTATGCCGCCTATTAAAATCGGTCGCCGCAAGTTAAGTGTCATTTTTTCCTTCCTGTGGGTATTGTTACCAAGCTTAACCTTCGCGGGCTTGGCCTCCCTCCCTATATTCCATCGTACCTCTGCGGCATCCAAACTGGCAGGCGGGCGATTCGACTTTTGGGCGGATTACACCCTAAACCTTTTCCAGAATTGCCAAATGTTTGTAGTAAGGACTTTAGTCTTTGCTATTGAGTTGGGAAATAAAGCAGTGAAGTCCTCACTACAAACTGTTAATCGGGAGCATCTCATATTTGTAAAAATACTTCTTTTTGCTCCTTCCTTCTTCCTCTTTCCTTCTGCCTCTTTCCTTCTTCCTCCTGCCTCAAAACTCCAATTTTTAGCTTGGCTGCAAAACTGAGATGCTCCCCTGTTAATCTTTGAGAAATCGGACGGGTAATTGTTTAGTCTCCCAGACAAATTCCCAAACCGCGGGCAGTTTTTACCAGAGTACCATTGAAGTCTACAGGACTGTATCTGGCGATCGCATCTTCCAGAGGAACGCTTACAACTTCCCGCTTTTGCCAAGATACCATGCAGTCGTATTTCTCTTCGGCAACTAAATCAACTGCTGCCACGCCAAAAGCAGAAGCAACTAATCTTTCTAGCGGTGAAGGTGTTCCCCCGCGTTGAGTGTGTCCCAAAACGGTGACGCGAGTTTCTGCACCGCTGCAGTCAGAAATTCTATCAGCTAAATACTGACCAATTCCGCCTAATCGACTTTGACCTAAGCGATTTGTGTGCATTACTAACTCGCCTGCTTCTGTGCGAACTGCCTCAGCTACTATAATTAAACAGTAGTTTTTTCCCCGGTCTTGGCGTTCTTGGATTTGGGCGCAAATTTTGGCAATTGTGTAAGGGATTTCGGGAATCAGAATTATATCAGCTCCCCCAGAAATTCCGGCACTAATCGCAATATGTCCGGCGTCGCGTCCCATGACTTCAACAATCATGACGCGACTGTGACTTGCCGCAGTAAAATGCAAGCGATCGAGTGCTTCAGTGGCAATATTGACAGCAGTATCAAAACCGATAGAACGCTCGGTAATTCCGACATCATTATCAATAGTTTTAGGAATAGCAACTAAATTCAAATTGCCGTGTTGAGCAATCTTCCTGAGAATGGCAAGACTGCCGTCGCCACCAATGCCAATTAAGGCATCCAGACCTAGTTGATGATAGCCTTCGATAATGTCGTCAGAACGATCGCGTAGAGTTCCATCCGGCATCGGGAAAGCAAAAGGGTCGCCCTTATTTGTCGTGCCTAGCATCGTACCGCCAATGGTGAGCCACGAGTCTACTTTCTCAATATCCAAGGGAATTGCTTCAGGGGGACGACTCATCAATCCGTTGGTCGCTTGACGAATCCCCATCACTTTCCAATTGTAAGTTCCCCTTGCGCGGTAGACAACGGCTCGAATAACTGCGTTTAAGCCTGCACAGTCACCTCCGCTAGTGAGGATACCGATACATTTTTGTTCTCCCATAATTTAGCCCGACTTTTGTTACTCCAAATATGAGTCGATCTTGTTAGATCCCGATCGTCCAATCCTAATTTTCGACGAAAATAGGTAGGAGAAAATAAACTTTACTCTGTAACAGAATGTAAAGCTATCATAACTTTTGTGATTGCTTTCATAAGATATCGCTCCTTTGGGGAGCGTTTCACTCGTTTTTGACTGCTTATGTATTTTCAAGCTTCATCGACCTAATTGAGAGGCACATCCGTGACGCACCCCACAAGTTCGATTGCTAACTTGCGTACCATCGCCCATCACCGTCTCCAACAAAACATCAATTTTACTTCTGATTGAGGCGTTTAGAAACTTGGTTAATTATACCGCTGAGAATAGCACCGCCCATGAGAATTCCGAGGGCGGGATTAAATACGGGCTGCCACAGACTGTACCACAAATCAAAACCGAGATTCACCCCGGTCGAGCGACCCGCTACTGCGATCGCAAACCAGCCAAAAATGGCAAACACGAAAAATACATCAGCTACTAGAATAAAGTTGAGCAAGTTGAGAAGTTTATCTTTCATATCGAGCGTTCCTTTTGAGTGCATATCTGTAAACTTTTGGCAAGCGGTTGGTAATGGAGCGGATTGATAGCTGCAACTGGCGATCGAATAAAGATAAAATATCATTCAATTGTTGTCGCGCACAGGCTGTCAAAATATGGTTCGCTATACACTTCCTCAAAGCCCCGAAATTATTTTAACTGTCAAAGGGAAAGATTCAGGCAAAGCCCGCGAAGAAGCGATGGATCGGCTGATGGAGCTCATGGATGATGGTAAACTGCCTACGCAACTCCTGGAGGGATTTGGGCCCAAGCAGTTTGTTGAAGTTAAGGATATCGAAGATGCCGCGTCTGACGGCGAGGACGCGATTACTGAAGCAGTACAGATTTTGAGCAATTTGGCAAGTCTCAAATTGAAAGTCATGGAATCCCGCGAAGAAGCACTTAAAATCCGGGCGGCGATCGACATTTTGTTTACAGATGAGGCTGTGACGGCCGAGGAAATTGGTCGCTTGAAAGATGGTTTCAAGGTTCTCAAAAACTTTGCTCAAGCTAACGTCCGTTATCGAGAAGCTAGAAGTAAAGCCGAAGAAGCGCGGGCAATTCTCGACGAAGCTTTGCAATCTGTGGAAACCGAAAACAAGGTGCAGAAGTCTGCGAAATAAGGACAATAATTACGCACCAATTCTATCTGTAGGGTGCGCATTGCGCACCTGACCTGCACAAGTATCTCAACCACGATCGCCTGATTTAAATCAGGATAAATATCATGAGCCAAGAACAAACAGGAATTGTCAGAAGCACCATGTCAGGCAGCTTGTTGCTGGCAAAAAAGTTAGGTTTTGAACCAAAAACTGTGATTGATGTCGGCGCGGCATTGGGAACTTTTACCCTTTACGAAACTTTCCCCAATGCGCGACATTTGCTAATTGAGCCGATCGCCGAAAATGAACCTTATCTCGCCAAAATTTGCCGCAAACTCAAAAGTGCAGAATACATTATTGCTGCTGCAACCAAAGAATCGGGAGTTTTCACCCTTAACGTCAGTCCCGATATGCTACATTCTTCGATTTCTGAAAATCGCGTTACTGATAGCAGCAATCCTTATTTGAGAAACATACCAGCAATTACCCTGGATGGAATATGCCGGGAAAGAAACTTGTCAGGCCCGTATTTAATTAAAGTTGATGTAGACGGACAGGAATTAGATGTTTTAGCGGGAGCAACGGAGATTTTGCAGCAAACTGAATATGTAATTGTAGAAGTTACTTTGTTCGGTCAGATGTATGATGTAATGAGTTTTATGAAGTCCCAAGGATTCGCAGCTTACGATATTGTTGATTTGGGATATCGCCCGAGTGATGAAGCTTTGTGGCAAGTTGACATGGCTTTTGTTAAGGAATCTGGTCAATTTAGAAGATATAGCAGTTTCGCAACCGGACAGCAGGATATCGAAGCCGTTAACTCGTATCTCAAAGTTTATCGGGAAAGTTTCATGAAATATATTGACACTCATTACAGCGACCCTGTAGATCCCGAACCAGAGGTCAGTCAAGCTGTTGTGGGCGAGGATTATGTCATCATTTAACTCAAGTTGCTTCCATCTAATACTAAATCAAGGTCGCACTTCGCACGCTTATTTAATTCATCCTCAACATCTAAAAAACTGGTTTTCTAAATGCTGCTATTGCCGTCTATAAGCTTGCAATCTGCTGTAAATTGGCTTTCATTAGATATCAAAAAGTAGGAATGCCCTAATGCGGGCCTCACTATGATAGAAATATCAATGCAGCTAAAAACATTAGAGATCGAGGTTTACGAATTTGAGACGTAGGGCATACCTCAGTAGCTTCTGGAAATAGAGTAAGACCAAGTAAAGGCACTGCTTTTACTTGGCATCAAGCTGTCAAGGAAGAATTCCGCGTCCGTCAAGCTACGCTGTGACCGGGTAGTGTCAACTACCACAATTAATCCCAAAGCGCTTTTGTTGTGAATCGTTGAGTTGCTGGCGATCGAAGCTGTCAACCATCAACTAATAGAGGTTCTCAATTCTAGTTCTTTAGCCCAAGGTATTGCTGCCAAAATATAGTAGATGTCATTTCCTTTGAAGCACTTTTCCATTGTGTACTTACGGATGACCATTCATTAATACCTTCAGCAGCAACTTTAAACCACCTAGTCAAAAGGTTAGTACCAGCTAATTTATCTACCTCATTTTCGTTATTATAGCTTTTACTAAGCTTTACAATGCTCATGTGAAAGGTTTCGGGATCAGAGTTTTTGATAAAATCTGGACCTTTTAGATAGTCTTCAAAAGATTTTACAACCATCTCTACATGATTATAATCAAATTTTGCTAAAGCCTGAAGTATTACTTTTGTCAAATGCTCAACTGCATCCATATATTCTGGAGAATAATGGATGGAATAAGCTATTAAATCATTGCGGATATAATAATAATTTTCCCAATTGACATTCTTGGCCGAAGCTGGTTGATGCCACACCGCCAGTGATGGAAAAGCTACAATGTTATTGCCCAACTCTTTTATTCTTAAACCAAACTCTACATCATCTATTTTGATAAATAAAGGCAGCGGTAATTTAGTTTGTTCAACCAGTTCCTTAGAAAAAGAGAAAAACCAAAATCCGCCATAGTCTACATCTTCTTCCTTGAGCAACCTGTTGAGAGAATTAGAGTCTCGTAAATCGATATTATAATTTAAAGCAATTAATGCCCCAGGCCCAAATCCTCTATTTTTAGAATAGGCGTTGTACGATGCTCCTGCTTCATACAACATATGCTTTTTTTGTAAATTTAGCAGTCCACCCGCTACAGCAAAATCAGAATTGGCGTATTCATACAAAGGAAATAATTTATAAATACATTCACTTTCTAACTCTATATCATCATCCATAAGCAAAAAATGAGAATATTTTTTTTCCTCTAAAGCTTCCACCAACCCTCTGGTAAAGCCCCCGCTTCCACCAGCATTTATATTAGGAAATAGCCTCAGTTTTTGCTTTGCGAAATCAGCTTCATCTAAAGTTCTACCATTATCCACAACGAATACTTTAAAGTCCTTGGTTTCTAGTAATTCATCTTGAAAAATTGCATTTAATGTATTTTGTATGAAGTCCTCTTTTTTAAATGTGCAAATTACAATCCCCAAGGATGCTTCTCTAGTTTTACTTTGATCAGTTGCTATCCATGCCCCTTTAAATTCACCCTGTTCACTAGAACAAGTTATTTCAAAATATATTCTGCCCGCTTTTTTACCTTGAAGGAGATTTATTGGTGAGATTTTTACAGGCTCAGAGAATTGACATTTCTCAAAGCTTTCTTCAGCAATTATTTCTTTGTTTTTTTGTCCATCAAATTCTCGGTAAACAGAAACCTTAAAATCGCCTTCAAGTTTCAGCAAGTAGTAGATAGAGCTAAGAGTTGTATATTGAGTATAAAATCTCTCGTAAAACGAATTAAAGTAAGAATTTGAGGAGACAACACCACCCTGAGATAAAACAACCTTTTTGTCATCTTCCTGGTAGTTTATAGAGGCAGATTCATTACACCGTATATATACATCCGCGCTTTCTGCTGATTTTGGGAGCTTAATTCCAGCTAATATATTCATGTGATATGTACCTACTATGTTAGTAAATTTTCTTGTTTTATTTGAGCGATCTTAAGCATTCTTAGCTTAAGAATAATTTGTACCTAGCTTCTAGCACGTCCTCCTTGAGGCATAACTCCTATCAAGTTTTTTTAAGTCGTGGATAAAGCGCTTGATATCGCATCCAAGCCTCTTCTAGGGTGGGATCAACAGATTGCGGACTTGCAGCAAGCGTTGGTGTGGCTGCCAGTTTGATGGTGTCATTTGCATCTGCGTATATGCCAATTCCTATACCTGCCAGTAGAGCTGCACCACGCGCGGAAGCAGCAGCAACTTTAGTTGCATAGAGGGGTATTCTCAATACATCGGTCAGTAATTGTTTCCAAGGCATTTCTGCAGTTCCACCGCCTGCTAAACGCAGTTCTGCCGCTTTAAAACCTGTTGCCTCAAGTGCCTCAAAACCTTGTCGCAAGGCAAAAGCAACTCCCTCTAAAGCCGATCGCATCAAGTGCGCCTGTGTGTGATGAAGTCCCAGCCCCACCCATGCCCCGCGTACATAGGGGTCGAGGTGTGGAGTTCGCTCACCTGTCAGGTATGGCAAAAATGTCAACCCTTCACATCCAGGGGGAACAGAAAACGCTTGAGTATAGACCTCCTGCCAGCTCAAGCCGAGGATACCTCGCACCCATTCAAGCGCTAACCCAGCATTTTGAATTGCTGCAAGGGCGTACCACTGGTTAGGTACGGCGGCTCGATAGAGATGTGTACGACCATGACGATCGATAATGGGTTGCGATCGAGGTGTAATGATTTGAGCGCCTGTGCCGATGGTTAGTTGAACCAAACCAGGCTCTAGTAGTCCGTTGCCAAGTGCCGCCGCTGCGGTATCCGCAGCACCAGCGATAACAGGTAAGCCAACTTTTAAGCCAAGATGCTCTGAAGCAACAGTTGTTAGGTAGCCGGCGATCGCACTAGAGGGGATAATTTTTGGCAACCAATCACCGCGTAGATTCAGCGCCCAGATGGCATCCTCTGCCCAGTTGTCCGACACAACATCGTAAAGCAAAGTACCGCTAGCATCAGATGGTTCGGTTGCAACTTCTCCAGTCATCCGCAACCGCAGCCAATCTTTGGGCTGGAGTGCCCAACGCGCTTCGGTGCAGACAGCAGCCTCGTGTTCTCGCAGCCACAACAAAGTGGGGCCCGCCATTCCAGCCGTAATCGGGTTGCCCAATCGCTCTAGAATAGCGGGATCGATCGAATGATAAGTATTAAGCGCGGCACTAGAGCGAGTATCTGCCCAGAGGATAGCAGGACGCAGGGGCTGACCAGACTCCGAAGCTAGGACAACACCGTGCATTTGCCCTGAAAGTGCGATCGCCTGTACCTCTTGAGCGTGATTTCCCACAGCCTTCCTCACAGCCTTTGCAACAGCTAACCACCAATCTTCTGGTTCCGACTCAGCCCATCCAGGGTGGGGTGCACGAACAGGATAAGAGCTTGACGCCTCACCTATTGCGGTTCCGTCTATCGCTAGGAGCAATGCCTTAGCAGAGCCTGTTCCTAAATCTATGCCAAGCAGCATCAGGCTAGTCCTCAAATAGTTAAAAGTTAAGAATCCAAAATTACAGCAGATTCCACATTTATGAAGTACACCCGCCTATAGTGAGCTTTCCCCTAGGGACACGGCACTGCCGTGTCCCTACACTTCACAAACCTGGAATACGCTGTAGATTTGCTGCCAAATATAGCCGTCGCCATAGAGATTAGGACACTCTCTTAAGAACGGCTTCCATCGCATCGCGCAAAGTATGGGAGTGGCGTAGCTATTTGCGAATTCGACTTTTCAACCAAGCCGAGCATTCAATGCGGTTGATCTCAGGCGAATAGGGGGGCAGATAGACAATTTGGGCACCATCCGCTTCCAGCAACTGGGCAGTAGTTATTCTTGTGCGGATCGTAGGATGCGTTGTCTGTGCTTCGCCAGAAAATCAAGCATCACCTTCGCTACAGTATCCGCCGACTCTACCACAAAGGCGTGACCACCTTGCTCGAGGACAGCTAGTTCAGCATTGGGAATACCTTGAGCTAGCTGCTCCGAAAATCTGACCGGAGTAAGAAGGTCTTCTTTGCCAACCATAACGAGTGTAGGGCAATGAATGTTTGCCAGCCGATCGCTGGTATCACTGCCAAGAATAGCTCGGCTTTGGTGATATAGTCCATGAGGTGTCGGCGCAAATGGTTGATTCTCAATCCAGGTGATGAGTTGTTCCATTACCTCTGGAATCGAGTAAAACGCATCGGTAAACAGCCAAGGCAACAGAACCCTCTGATAAAGCGTTCCCTCTAATTTCTGTGTCAAGTCGCCAAACAATTTGATGAGTGAATTAAACTTTTCATCTCCCCTTGCCCAAGATGAGAGAAGTATCAAACTTTTGATTTTTTTGGGATATGCCAAAGCCAGTTCTTGAGCAATCTGTCCACCCATTGAATGACCTGCCACATGGACTTGAGAAATGCTCAAGTAATCCAACAGCGCGGCTGCATCAGCCGCCATTTGTTTGATGCTGTAAGGACTGTCTGGCGCTGCACTTTGCCCAACTCCTCGGTTATCAAAACGAAGCACCTGATACTGCTTAACTAGCGATCGCATCATTGCAGCCCAAGTTGAACTGTCACTGTCAAACCCCGCTATCAGCAGTAATGGCTCGTTTTCGCTAGAACCTTGAATGTTGTAGTACAAATCAACTCCGTTGACCTGAATTACTGACACAGGCTTTTCTGGAGACTATCGACTTCAATTGCTTGCATCGGTTTCTGGCCCAAGTGATAACTGTAAGGTTTTGCCATGACAGGTTGCGGTGAGACTACTACTGTATAGTTTATGTCTTAATGAAACTGGCAACAGCTATAAAGCTAAAAATCGCAGCTTAAGTTGATAATGCCATTACTGTGCCTGCGAGGATCGGACAAGCGTTCCTTTAGCACCAAACTCATGCAAACTGCTCAACTTGTCAGCAACAGTCTCGACGAAACGTGGGGACTCTACTAAATCGCCAAAAATCTCAAATATGCCGAGCAAGGGTCTGGGATCTGTTTTACCTGAGCGGACTTGTTCGGTGAGGATATCAGCTAAGGGGTCATCAATGGGGATAGGACGGTTCTGGTCGTCATAACCATTGAGATAGCGACACCAAGCAGCAATCGTCAAACTTAGGTAATCGATCGCACCTCCAAGTTGTAATTTATCGCGGATCGACCCTAAAACAAACTTAGGAATTTTGGCCGATCCATTCAGGCACAAGCGCGGAAGCCGATCGCAAATTTTAGGATTGGAAAACCGTTCAATTAGAGTCTTTTTATAATCGTCTAAATCAATCCCAGGAACGGGCTGGAGTGTTGGTGTCACCTCATCCATCAGGTTAGCGACTGCTTGCTGAAACAAGGGATCGGCCATGACTTCATAAACGTAGGTATAACCTGCCAGAGAGCCGAGATAGCCAATCAACATATGACTGGCATTGAGCAGCCGAATTTTCATCATTTCGTAGGGATGAACATCATTAGCCATCTGTACGCCAACGGATTCCCAATCGGGTCTGCCTGCACAAAAGGTATCTTCGATTACCCACTGGATGAAAGGCTCCGCGACGCATGGAAACGCATCATCAATACCAAACTGTTGTGCCACCATTTTGATATCTGCTGGGGTTGTCAGCGGAGTAATGCGATCGACCATGCAGTTCGGAAACGCAACGTGTTCAGCAATCCAACTTCCTAAATCTCGATCGCGCATTTCGGCAAATGTCGTTAGCATTTTCTGCACCATGTTGCCGTTGCCCTGGATATTGTCGCAGGACAAGACTGTAAAGGGTGCCAACCCCTGTTTGCGCCGCTTTTCGAGTGCTGCTGTCAAAAAACCGTATGTCCCGATTGGTTGGTCGGGATGTTGCAAATCGTGCTGCATTGTCGGGTGGTTTACATCGAAATTGCCACTTCCTTCAATGTAGTAGTAGCCGCTTTCAGTGACCGTTAGAGTAACAATTCGGCATTTGGGATCTGCTAATGCTTCAATAACTGCTTGACGATTGTCTGGTGCAAACAGGTATCGAGTTATTGAACCGATGATTCGAGCGCGATCGCCTTCTTGCGATCGCTCAACTAAGGTATACAAACAATCTTGGGATTGAAGCGCATCCCGCATCCGCCTGTCGCAGTCGTAGTCCAGCAATCCAACACCGCAGATTCCCCAATCACTGCCAGGATGCTGATGGAAATAATCGTCGAGATAAAGCGCTTGGTGCGATCGATGAAATCCGCCAACCCCAATATGCACAATGCCATTAGTAATTTTATGGCGATCGTAATTGGGTACGCGCACGTTTCCAGGTAAACGAAACAGAGATGCTTGATTCAGCTTGATTGTTGAGCCGGTGCTGGTATTGCTGTTCATCTTAATTTATGACCTTGTGATGAGGGCTGATTCTCAGTATTGCAAAATGGGTAAAAAAGGTGGAGTCAATTTTGGCGAGTCTGCATGGCAAGTCGATCGCAAAACCGATCGCCGACGAAGTTGTCACCCAAGCTATTCTTGGCAAAAGCTGATTTTTCACCCCTCCTTTTACGGTCATTTCAATAGCTCAATCAGATCGTGCATCCGCTCAATAACTTGCTCGGCACCAGCCGACTTAAGAGCTTCTGCACGGCTTTTTCGTTCGTCCTCGCTGACATGAGTTCCCCCTACATAACCGATAATCCGCCCAATTCCAGCAGCAACGGCAGCCCTTATCCCACTGATAGAATCTTCAACAGCCGCGCAACCCGAAACTTCAGCGTCCAGACACTTCACTGCGTGTAGATAGATGTCAGGAAGCGGCTTGGGTCGCGGAACGGGGAGAGAGTCGTGAGCGCTAAATATCTGCTCGCTGGGGAAATAGTCGGTCACGGCTGCAGAAGTAAGGCAAGCACTCAGCCGCTGTAAGCTGCTGTTACTTACAAGCGCATATTTAAATCCGTCGTCGCGCAGGTAAGACAGCACTTCGGGCGTTCCTTCAGTAGCTTTTGCCTCTACACTAAGCCGTTCAATCGCTCTCTTTTCTTCCTCAGCCACTAGCCTGTCAATATCTCGCTCATTAAGAGTAGTTAATGAGTCTGGATATATCTTCTTGAGTATTTCCCTGTAAGGTTTCCCGGCGAAGCTTTTAACAAACTCCTCAAGCTCATAGTGTTGAGCGCCAGGGAACTCGCGAGCCACTTCATTTGTCAGCCTCCATGCGCTCTCAAGTGCTATGGTTTCACTATCAACGACAGTTCCGTCATGATCGAAAAGCACCACCAAATCATGCTGAAACGGTTTCATTCAAAACGCCTCCCTCACTGTAATTCTTAAGCGCAGCCAATAGTCCGTGGGTCTGGATATCTCGCAAAGCTTGTTGGCATTCATTATCTACGACCTCTGTCTGTTCGCAATTCTCCAATCCCAGAATCCCGCTAATTACTGCGCCTTCTTGAATCGCTGTAATTGCGCTTTGGCTATCCTTGGCATAATAGGGTTGACCAGACTCGCACGCCTCTTCTCTGACTGCAAGCAGCCACGCCGCAACGGGAAGTACAATCCGCTTCATGCTGACTTTTAGGTTATAAGCATCCTGAAGTATCGGGAATATATACTTGCCTAATTTCCTACAGGTTTCTGAAGAGATTCTCTCAGTAGTATCGGGAAGATCCTCGTTACTGAGCCTTAGTAACACCTGCTCCGTATATTGTTCGCACATCTCGCGAGGCACTGGTGTTGCTGCCGCTATATCTTCCATGAGAAGCCGAGTAAACAACTGGAATTCCGGTAGGGCGATCGCCTCGTGCATATACTCTATACCTGCTCTTACAGCTAAGCAGGCTATGAAAGAGTGTACTGCATTCAAGAATCTCGACTTCATATACAAAAAGGGAGTGATGTCGCTAGTCATAATCACTCCCGTATCTTCCCACTTGGGTCGATCGCCTGTGAAGTTGTCTTCCACGACAAACTGCCAAAATGGTTCGGTTACAATGGGTGCGCGATCGCGAACTTGCAACAGTCGGCTGGGGTAGTTATAGTCGGATTCTTGCTCTTGAGGCACAATCCTGTCTACCACTGAATTAGGGAACGTGGCGTTATCCCTGATGTATTCTGCAAGCTGAGGATCGATCGGGTCAGCGTAAGCTAGCACTGCTTTTCGCAGGATTTCCCCGTTTCTTGGGAGGTTGTCGCAAGAAAGGGTGGTGAACGGTGTCATTGAGCGATCGCGTCGTCGGCGTAGCGCCTCTACTATAAAGCCAATTGCAGTTGTTGGAGCGGAAGGATTTTGCAGATCGTGCGCGATGTCTTCATTCGCTGTGTCGAGGTTAAAATTCTTGTCTAGATGGTACCCTCCTTGAGTAATTGTCAGAGTCACCAGATGCACAGAGGGAGACGCCATCTTTTCAAGCACATACTCGCACTTCTCTCTACCATTAACTATTTCCCTAATAGAACCTATAACTTCCGCTTCCTCGCGATTTTGAGCGCAACTAGAGTGTTTGGTCAAAGTGTAAAGGAATCTCTGCGGTTTCAACCTAGCAATGGTCTGTTGACTCTTGAGGCTAACCCCACAAATCCCCCATCTCTGCTCTTGAAACCCCTTCTGTGCAAGATAGTTATGTATTATGCAGGCGAGGTGGCCCCTAAAAAAACGACCTGGCCCGAAATGGACGATACCAGTCTTAAGCGCCCTCCTGTCGTAAAGAGACTGTTGCCTCCACAAACCAGTTACAGTACCGAAGCGAGAACTTGAAGAAACACTGGGCGGTCTGAGTAAGTTAACCATGAGACTTCTTAAATAAGTTTGATAAGGTAAAATGAAAAATGGTCAGTCTGGGTATACCCAATGACCTACAAGCAACACAAATGTCTCAAACTGCGAAAATTTCGGGTATCCTTTGCGCCATCTACAAAGAAGCGTATTACCAGATGGTAATTAGGGTGTGACAGATAGAGCAGAAAAACAAAAAATCAGGTAAACCTAATTAAGAATCAAAGCTCAATTGGTCATTAACCTGAAGTTAGGCACAAGAGTACGCGACCTACTGCAACTTTGTTCAACTTTGGCAAGTGCCTAAGCCGAATGTATGTCCTATAATGCGCAAATAGAATGCTTTTAATTCAGGCTTGAGATTCCCCAATAACTCTGTAGAATTTGATGTTATTTCCCTTGGTCGCTGCTATCCTCCGCCTTCAGGATAATCTACAAACAATTATTGAGAGGGATTTATAACAACAGGGTAAATAGAGTCTGACAGGTAGAACAGAGAAACAAGAAATTAGGTAAACTTAATTAAGTATCAAATATCAAGCAGTCATTAACCTGAAGTAAGGCACAAGAGTACACCACATACTGCCACTTTGTTTAGCTTGGGCAAGTGGGTAAGTCGAATGTCTTTCCTGTAAGGGGCAAATAGACTGCTTTTAAATTATGCCTTTAGATTACCTAATAGCTCTGTACACTTTGTATGTTATTTACCTTGGTCGCTGCTATCATCTGTCTTCAGGAGAATCTACAAATAATTCTTTAGAGGGACTTATAACCACAATCAAGCGTATACTTCGCTACAAGCAGTTAAGTTAGAGTTTGGCGTTTGTGTAGCAAGCGTCCAAAAAAACAACGCTTGCCTTGAAAAGTCCTGTCTGTAGCGGATGGCTGATACAGCATTGCAAGTCCGTTTCAGTCTGTCCATAAATTTTTAAAGTTTCCTCACTCACAACTGGACTTTGCACTGGGAGCATCCCGGTTTTGTAAATGGTTAAAAGTATGATATGAGCCAAAATTTTTCGCCCTGCGCTACATGATAGAAC
>NZ_JAUBTB010000088.1:0-29547 GCF_036704965.1 Microcoleus sp. F10-B2
TTCGTTTAATTACCCTTATTCTCGCCTGGTTTAATTGACTTTATACTACCCCCTCGTAAAAAACCTACACCTGTCAGCCCTAGCCCCCCCGCTGCATTGCGGGGGGAACAAGAATACTGTTATTTCGTTTAAAATTGGTATAAATTTAATTGTGGGGTGGGCGTCCCGCCCGCCCCGAAAGCCCCATTAAGCGCTCGATCGCACTATCAAACCCTGGCACAAAAACCAAAAATAAAGTGCAATATTAATCCCGCTCAACAGCTTCGGAATTCCCTCCAACAAGCTCGAAACAATCTCATTTTTCAGAGGCAGCGCTTCTGCAAAAAAGGCAACAAATAACAAACCAACGCCACTCAGCAGTAAATGATAAGGAGTCGATCGAATTTGCTTCCGAAAAGCCAATCCGTAAGCCGCAGCCAGCACGGCGTAAAATATGACGATCGTTACTTTCGGAAAACCCGCACGCCCCAGATGAACGTGGGTGCGAAAAACTTCATTGAACAAAAAGCAACCTGCAAACAGTGCCGAATATAAAATAAATCGATTTTCTGGGCGATGTGGTTGAAGAATTCTCAGCAATCCAAAGGTAAAAAAGCAAACCATTACCGATAAATAAAATAACATCTGAAACGCCAAGAAAAAGAAACCAGCACCCGGATAAGTGGCAGAGCAAGGCGGCAAAAATAACCCTTTTACCGAAGAACCGAATACACTCAAACACCCCGTCACTAACCCAACCAGCAGTAAAGTCAAACTATTGAATAAAAAAACTGTTCTGTAATTTGCCATAATTAATAACTAGAAGCTAACAACAGTATATTGCGCGTCAAACCATTTTTTGCTAGGGCTTGTGTACGGGGGTTCAGAAACCGAGTTTTTTACGAAAATACTGCGTTGTGACCCGCAGATGCGGTAAAAAATCCGGTTTCTCTGTCGGAGTGGGTAAGTCCCGATCGTGTTCTTTGAGTAAAAGTGAGATATTATTCGCTGAAAGGACAAAGCATTGCTGTGTTTCCACAGCAGTCAATTGAGAATCGACAGACATTTAAACAGAGACGAAATCTTCAGGGCCAATGAAATTGGGAGCAACGCCTGTCAAAGCAGCTAAAACTTCACCGCTGCTGGCGACTCTAATTAATGTGCCGTTAGTGGCAGCCGAAATTGATAGCTGTCCGAAAGTTAAGCTGTTGACTGATTGCACGGTATCTTGAGAGTTAGTGAAATCAGAGATGGTATCAACTCCCAATCGCGGCACGGGGTTGGTGGCATCAGATGAAAACGTCACAAACCGGCCGTCTGCCGAGATAGAGGGCAAGAACGAGCCATTGTTCCCCGGATTGCCTGTATAATCTACAAAAACGCGAGTAATGCTCATAATTCCTCACTAAAATTGCAAATTTGGTAAATTGACGAGTGTTCGATCGCCCAAAACTTCTAATAAAACAGATTCGCGGGCTTGTATGGCGATCGACTAATGTTTCTGAATAGTTGCTGCCTATTTTTTCTAGACTGTTATCTCATTTGAATTGGCTGTTGTCGTCAAGATATACTCAACTTTAGCCGGAGTAAGAGTGGGATTGGCACTCAAAACTAAAGCCGCTACACCCGCTACATGAGGCGTTGCCATTGATGTGCCGCTGTAGGTTTCGTAGGTGTTATAGGGAGTTGTAGAATAGATATCTACTCCTGGTGCAATTACGTAATCCAAGGGTCGGGAACCTGCACGGTTAGAGAATTCATCCATCCTGCCATTTATATCAATTCCTCCCACAGCAATTCCGAAGCTATCGGCATATCTAGCTGGATAGTCTGGTTCATAAAAACCATCATTTCCTGCGGCCATGACGACAACAACTCCTTTGTTACTGGCGTACTGAATTGCCTCATTAACCTCCATGCTAGGCGACCAGCCACCAATACTAAAGTTAATTACATTAGCTCCATTATCAGCAGCATAGCGAATTCCAGCAGCAAAATTATTGAAGTTCCCAGAGCCAAATTCCGACAAAACTCTCACAGGCATAATCTTTGCATTGTAGGCAACTCCAGTTATGCCAAAATCATTTCGTTCGGCCGCGATCGCACCTGCTACGTGAGTCCCGTGACCGTCCAAATCCCCATCCATTGGGTTGTTGTCGTTCCACACAAAATCCCAACCCCGAATATCATCAATATATCCGTTGCGATCGTCGTCAATTCGGTTATTGGGAATCTCATCCGCATTCTGCCAAATATTGGCATCTAAATCGAGATGGGTGTAGTCAACGCCGGTATCGACGACAGCTACAACAATCCCATTTCCGGTAATTCCCCCCTGCCAAACTTCCGGCGCATTTACCGTGTCTCTTGCCCAATCATTCCCGCCCAAATTAGGAACTTCGGGGAACTTAACTGGACTGTTAAAAGTGCGGGCTACTGCTGCATTTGCATCCACTAAACCGTATCCGTAATTGCTGCTAAAACCAGTACCAGGCGTTGCAGCCAGATTCAGGTTGTAATTCTTATAGTCAAAGTAACTATAAACTGCGACATAGTAATCTCCAGGAGTCAGGTTGAAGAAATTTATCTCGCCGGATGCACCGGGTGAGGCATAATCGCTGCCAAGAAATTCATCATAATCAGCCTCGCCGTTGCGATTCTTATCTTGAATCAACTCGATTCCTGCTCCATTCAAAACATCGATACGCAAGCTTAAATCGCTATTGTTGTTAATAGTAAAGCGATAATAATCCTCGTTATCGTCAACTCCGACAAAATCATTGAAGGTGAGGCGATTGTTATCAGCAACACCAATATTGCGTGCAGTGGCTAAGGAGTTGTCGGGGTCTGATAAATTCAACTGATTAGCCGTTCTCGTTCCTGTGAGGGGATCTGTGCCGACAGCGATCGCATCTGAGTTCGATTTTTGTTGAGCAGGGAATGTACCGCTAGCGACTCGATCTTTGGCTGAGTAACTGAGGCGATCGCTGTGTTGGGCTACTAAAAAATCTGCTATTTTTTCTTGTTCGCTGATGGCGATCGCTGTCAAATTATTAGTGTCAAAGCCGTGGCCGGGAACGCTACCATTAAATTGACTGGATGCAGTGAAAAATTTAAGCTGACCGCTATTACCAAAGGTTGTTAATGCTGCTGTTAGCTGCTGTTCGCGATCGATTGCAAGTATACCGAGCATACTTTCCATAAATTCGCTCCTGATAATTTGAGATTCACTTGTGTTGAGGGGAGACAATGCTTGATTTTAAATTAATTAACATTCTTCCAGAGGCAACATGAGAAGTCAATTCATAAATTCATTGCTTGAGTTCATAAAAGTCATAACCCTAATTTCATAAAAGTCATATTTTTCGGAAAGTTATGCCGTTTTAAGCTGAAGCTTTTGTTTTTCCGTCAAAACCATCGCTATGTGTTTTTCGTAATAGGCAGCTTCGTTAATGAATACAGGGAAAACAGTAGATTCTCCTTGATAGGGGAGCGATTCTCCCGTAAATGTGAGAAACATGGGTTCACCGGGATGTAAGGGTTCATAGTCTTTGAACTGAAGTTGGGGATGGATCGCGGCTTGCAGTTCACCTACTGAATTTCTGGGATAGTCTACCGAGCCGATCGCCTGATATACAGTTAAATGTGATGGTGTAGGAAGCGGTTTTCCCCGATTTTGTGCGTCGAGATAATCCAGAATGGCGTGAACCAGCATTTCGGTTTGCTGAAGCTGACGGGCGTTAATTACTCCCTGGGCGATCGGCCCAACTTCTATGGTGCAACCGCAAGCAGAGAGCGATCTAAGCATTGGGGCATCCTCACCGTAATCCTCTCCGAAACAAACTCGCACTGAGGGTTCGATCTCACTCAAATAGGCTAATAATTGCAAATTTAATGGATGTTTGGTAGATGGTAAAATTGTCAGCCCCATGTTGGCCGTTGTGCTGTGAAGGTCGACGATCGCATCAGCCCCATGTTGCTCTTTCGGACATAGTTGGGCGGAGATTTCCTTAGCAAGTCTGTCTTCGTAACCCGTCAAATCTGGGTTAGATAAATCTTCCTGACCAAAGCAACGGTTCAAATCGCGATCGACATAACGCCGATTCATCGCCACCGCTTTGGGATTGGCTAATAAGGCAAAACTTTCTAAGCTCGATCGTTTCAGTAAGTCTGGGAGTTGTTGAAATTTCTTAATCAGGTAAACCCCAGTCAACTCGTTTCCGTGGGTTCCTCCCACAACTGCAACTCGTCGAATTACTTGCGAAATCATGAATAATCCTCCTTAAGCAATACTTAAATGGGTATTTGGTGCCGAAATATTTAACTCTTTTTTTCAAGATAAAGAATTTGTTGCTTTATGTCCAATACTTATTTTTATATAACAATATACTTAAAAAATATAGTATTTAATACCAGTTATAAAAGAGAATGCAACTGTATGCCCGCGATCCAAACCATGATAGTAATCATTCATTCCCAATCCTTCAATTCTAAAATCTAAAATCTATGGAACTTCGCCATCTCCGTTACTTCATTGCAGTGGCAGACGAACTGAGCTTTAGCCGCGCGGCAGAGCGATTGCACATTGCCCAACCGCCCCTAAGTCAACAAATTAAAGATTTAGAGGCTGAACTGGGTGTGAAGCTATTCGATCGCAAAAGTCACCCGATTCAGCTAACCCCAGCAGGACAGGCGTTTTTAGAAGAAGCTCGCGCAACTTTGGTACAGTTAGAACAAGCGGTACATAAAACCCAGCGCATTCATCAGGGTGAATTGGGTTATTTGACGGTGGGTTTTCCCAGTTCGATCGCGAATGGTGTCTTTCCAGAGATTCTGCGAACTTTTCGACAGCAATATCCAGAGGTACAACTGATTTTGCAGGAAGAACACAGTGCTTTCTTAATTCAGAGGTTGCGCGATCGCCAGACTGATATCATTTTTGTCTATCTCTACCACGATATTTCTGAAGCCAATGATTTAGAAACGATGTCTCTCACGCAAGAACCACTTCTCGCCGTTTTACCCAAAAACCATCCACTTGCAGCCCAATCCAAAATTTCGCTTTCCGACCTCAAGGATCAAGAATTTGTAATGCCCCTTCATCAGGTTGTGTCTGGCTTATCTGAGGAAATTTACCATTTATGTTCGGAAGCAGGATTTGTTCCTAAAGTTGCTCAAACAGCCGTCTTTATGGTCACAATTTTGGGATTAGTCGCAGGCGAAACTGGTATCAGCATTCTGCCATCTCACGTACAGAATCTTCAACGCGAAGGAGTGGTCTATCGTCCGATTCATGAACAAACAACAACCACTCAATTAACTGCGGTCTGGCGGCACAATCATTCGTCCACCATTTTGCAGCAATTCCTAGATCTCATTAAAACCCTCTCAATCTATAGCAGTCCTAAATGAGTTGTAAGAAACCAGCATCGGTAAAAAGCTTTGAAAAGTCAATGAAATTCATCCTGAAAAAAGACGACTAACGGCTCGGAGACAATCTCGCATTACCAATTACCAATTACCAATTCCCAGTTAGCCGTGCATTTCTCCATTTGGCATGATTGTACCGCGCAACTGAGCTCCCGCTAAATTAGCACTGCTCAAATCTGCCCTAATCAAAGTTGTGCGGTGCAAAATTGCATCCCGCAACTCTGTTCTAGCCAGGTAAGCATCAGTCAGATCGGCTTCACTCAAATTTGCCTGATTAAAGTTAGCTCGACTCAAATCAGCCCTCACCAAATTAGCTCGACTCAAGTCAGCCATAACTAAATTAGCATTGCTCAACTTAACATCAGGAAGAAATGCACCTTGCAAGTTAGCGCCCGCCAATTCAGCATCAATTAAGACAGCTCTTTCCAACCTAGCACTTGTCATTACAGCCCAGGAAAAATTCGTTTCTATCAAAGTTGCTTCAGTCAAAAATGTGCCATCTAAAATAGCTTCGCTCAAATTCGCCTGAGTCAGATTTGCTTCCAGCAGAGATGCTTCAGTCAAGTTCGCTTGACTGAGATTAGCTTTAGTCAAATCTGCACCTAGCAAGTTGACGCCCCGCAAATCGGCACCTTGAAAATTTGCACCCCGCAAGTTTGCACCCTCAAAAATCCGCTGCTCCTTGCGCAAATTTGCACCGCGCAAGCAGGCACCGCGCAAATCGGCACCTTGCAAATTGACTCCTCGCATATCTGCATCGGTCAAATTTGCATCGATAAAAACTGCCAAAGAGATGTTAGCTTTGCGAAAGTCTGCACCTTGCAAAGTAGCTCCATGGAAGTCTGCATCGGACAAATTTGCTCCGCTCAAGTTGGCCTGATTCAAGTTAGCACCATACAACTTTGCAGTAGTTAAATTTGCGCGCTGAAGGTTAATTCTACTAAGGTAAGACATCGCTAAGTTTGCACCCCAGAGGTCAGCACTGCTTAAATTTACCCCAATTAAATCGGCACCCCTCAGGTAGACGCCTCTAAGATTTATACCTTGAAAATCTAGTTCTCCTGATGTATATCGCCTTAAAATTTCGCTGGCATTCATGTTTTTTTGTGGTTACTTGGGCAAAATATACTATTTCTAGATTCCTTGATTTTCAGTCCTCGCCTTGCCGACTTAATTTGTGTCGCCCCAGACTTGAGTCTGGGCATTTAATAAGTTTGATTCACAAATTCTTGAGTCCAAGCGACTGTTTTGTTTCCTAACTGCCGCCCGTGAATTTTCACGTGAGTAAGATATTGTGATTGTAAAGTACACAGTTTTTTGTGAATGTATATAGCTGTAGCCTGTTGGTTTGGTACTTCGGTAGACTCCAGAATGACGTGGAGCCAACCGTCTTTAAATCCCGCTGTAGCACCAATTCCTTTTGGCTGTAACAATTGATCGATCAATTGGGCGATCGCCTTTGGTTTGCCTTGTTTTGCCATTTGCACAAGCTGATACTGATTTGGTTTCTGGCTAGAGAGTTGCTGCTCTGTTTCGGAAATATTTTCTACAATATTATCCTGCGTTTCTGAAGAAGATATCCCGTTTTCTCTTAACTCTACTTCGCTCAGAATTTCGATTAATTTGTCGGTAAATCCCTGAACTATTCCCAAATAGTCTCTGAGACTTTTATATTTCCAGTTCAAACGATCGTCTGCACTTTCTGTATAAAGTTTTTTGTTCAAAGCAGATTCTAACTCGCTGAAGATATTTTCTATTTGCGCCGTTGCGGAGTTAGCACTTTGAGTGACTAATCCTTTCATTTCTTCTTCCAATCCCAACTTGCGTTTGATGGAATCGCTAATATTTAGCGTAACCGGATCTGCCGGATCGAAAGTGTCGAGAATTGTCGGCGTTTCTGCCACTAGGAATGTTTCTACCAATTCCTGTCTGAAATCGGCAGCGGAATTATTGCTGCTGGTTTCAGGTTCTTTAAAATGTAGATTTTCTGCCGTGTCCGGCACTAAGTAACTGTTTAGGGGGTCATAATGATAGTGAGTTGGAGCAGCTTGAATGATTTGAGTAATATCCCCCGGATCGAAATAATCGCTGCGCCTGTCAATCTGTTTGCTCTCTTCATAAAGACTGTTGTTTAAATGCGTCTGATCGTAATCTTCGCTAGCAGAATCTTCGGAGCGCGAGCGTTCTTCCTGTTGTAATTTTGCGTAACAAGGATTCATCGCTTTGATAATCACGCTAGCCGCTTGGTCGCATTCATCTGTGTTGTCGAGATTCCCCGCCGTTGTGTACAACTGAGATTCGAGTTCGGTCAGCGTGGGACAAACATTAAACAGTTCTCGCAGCAGATTGTCAAGTTCTTGGCTTTTCAGCAGGAGCAAGTCGCGATCGCTAAAAGTAAACTGGTGATACAGACTAGAAAAAATTAGGATTTTAGCCCTCAGCGGATTTGTTTGCTGCAAAATTTTTTGTCTGACATCAAATAAATTACCGGGATTTCTTTCCCTTTTTTTGCTGGTGGATAGTTCAGAACTGAAGTGATCTTCAAATGCGGGTGCTTCCTGACCGCCAAAACTAGATATATTTGTTTCTAATTTGGTGAAGTCTTCAAATTCATACAGCCTGCTAAGCTGACAGACTATGAGGTCGGATACTAAAGCATACTCGTTTTTTTTATTAACCTTAGAAACTATATTATTTAAAACAGCTTCAATATCTTCTAACCTGCTATATTTGGCGCAGAGTTCTTCGATTAAACTCCTTACATCTGCGCTGGCGAGTTGGGCCGGATCGTTTTCCCAAAAGTCTTTACAAGCAAAAAATAATATTTTTTTAAGGCGCGAGAGATGGACATCTTGTTCTAATTCGCGAACAACTTCATCTAAAATAGATAAAGGTTTCATAGTTTTCCTCTCCAAAAAATACCCTGTCAACAGTCAGCAAGAAATAATACAATTATACCACATTTGATAAATGCAAGACTTTGATGCGATCGTAATTGGCAGCGGTATTGGCGGCTTAGTCGCCGGCTCGATGCTAGCTCGCTACGGCAAGCGGGTTCTCGTATGCGAGAGCCACGCCATAGCGGGCGGGGCAGCTCACAGCTTTTCGCGCCGGGGATTTCACTTTGATTCGGGGCCTTCTTTTTATTGCGGTTTGACTGACCCGCAGTCGTTTAATCCTTTGCGGCAAGTTTTTGATGTTTTGGAGGAATCGATCGCAGCAATTCCCTACGATCCGCTGGGGCATTACCATTTTCCAGAGGGAAGTTTACCGGTGTATGCTGATGCCAGAAGTTACTTAGATGCTGTAGCTAAGTTCGCACCGCAAGGTGCTGTAGAATTACAGCTATTTCAAGAAAACTTATTAGTATTGTATGAAGCTTTGCGTGGAATTCCGGCTTTAGCGCTGAGATCCGACTGGCAGTTGATACCTGTTTTGCTGTCTCGGTACTCGCCTGCGTTGCTGAAGTTGTTGCCGTTGGTAGGTGCGATCGCGGGTTCAGCAGGTTCCTTGATGGATCGGGACGTGCGCGACCCTTGGGTGCGGCGTTTGATCGATTTGGAGTGCTTTTTGCTGTCGGGTTTGAAAGCGCACGGAACTGTCGCGCCGGAAATAGCTTTTATGATTGGCGAACGATCGCGCTGTGCGATCGAATATCCTGTAGGTGGCAGCGGTGCGATCGTCGATGCTTTAGTCAGAGGCTTGCAGCGCTGGGGAGGAAAATTGCGCCTGGGAGATCCCGTCGAGCAAATATTAGTTGAATCCGGCAAAACCACCGGCGTTCGCTTGAAAAATGGCGAAATTATCCGCGCCCCAATTGTCATTTCAAATGCCACCGTCTGGGATACTTATACAAAATTACTGCGGCCTGAAGATTTGCCGGAAAGCTACCGAAAAACCTCCTTGTCGATGCCCGCAGTAGACAGTTTCATGCACCTCCATTTAGGAATTAAAGCCGCAGGACTCGAAGGTTTGACCGGCCACCACGTCGTCGTTCGCGACAGCAAGATTGACATTACAGTACCCGGAAATACTTGCATGATTTCGATTCCTACAGTCTGGGATGCAACTCTCGCGCCTCCCGGACATCACGCCGTTCACGCTTATACATTGGAACCTTACGAAGGTTGGGAATATGGGGAATTGTACCAGCAGAAAAAGCAAGAGCGATCGCAATCTCTGTTTCAAGCTTTAGAAAAAATTATACCGGATTTGCGAGCGCGGATAGTCTTAGAGTCGATCGGCACACCGCTAACCCACGCCCGATTTTTGCGCCGATATCAAGGAACTTACGGGCCTGCAATTGCCGCCGGAAAAGGCACATTTCCCGGGTCGCAAACACCAATCAAAGGCTTGTATCGCGTGGGAGACAGCACCATGCCCGGAATTGGCGTACCCGCCGTCGCAGCATCGGGTATTTTGTGCGCGAATACTTTGGTAAGTTCGGATGTGACAGCACAATTTTTGTAAATTGGTAGAGGAAGCGGGCGGGTTTTGCCCAAGATATTTTCGGCAACTCAAAAAATAGATCGACCCGCCCTCTCGTAACCCGTAAACTGCTTTCTGGAGCGCTGATGAGTGCTAAAAACTGATTATCCACCAGCGGCAAAAGCGCCCATAATTGCGATCGACAATGCCAAACCGGGCAACAGCAGCAATCCTAACATCAAAGCATCGTGTCCGCTCATCACTTTCTCCTGATATTGACGTTCAACATTATACTATATAAACCGCCATCTTGCCTCGACCTTAATAATTAATTAAAACCGGCATATAGATTCAGGATTGACAGGGCAAATTTTATTAACAATGGGATTCCGGCGCAAGTCCAAGGTAGTTAACTTTTGCAAAGATTGCAGGGAACTGATATCAGAGATTTGATTGTTGTACAAGTCTAGTAAAAATAAGTTATTTAAAGCTTGCAGCGCGCTGCTATCGGAAATTGGATTGTTGAACAGATAAAGTTCAGTCAAATTAGTTAAAGATTTCAGCGGACTGATATCTGATATTTGATTGTTACCGAGGTTGAGTTCAATTAAATTAGTGAGCGATGTCAAAGGACTAATATCTGATATTTTATTTTGGAATAAAACCAATTTATTTAAGTTTGTTAGCGATGCCAGCGGAGTAATGTCAGATATTTCATTTCCGAAGAGAAACAGCGTAGTCAGATTTTTCAAGGAAGCCAGCGGGGTGATATCCGATATTTTATTATTGTAAAGGTAGAGTGTCTGGAGTTCTGTTAAATTTGCCAAAGGAGCGATATCTGAAATTTGATTGGTGTAGAGAATCAGCGCATTTAAGTTAGTTAAAATTTTCACCGGAGTGATGTCGGAAATTTTGTTGTCAAACAACACAAGTGCGGTAAGATTAGTTAGACCTGCTAGGGGACTGATGTCTGAGATTTGATTGGTATCGAGAACGAGTACAGTCAGATTTATTAGAGATGAAAGCGGACTGATATCTGATATTTTATTGACATCTATAACCAGAGTTTTCAAGTTAGTTAAAAATTGCAGGGGAGCGATGTCAGATATTTGATTGCTGCCGAGGATTAGATTAGTAAGTTGAGTGAAAGATGAGAGGGGGCTGATATCTGTAATTTGAAGATTTTTGAGGTTAAGTTCTTTTGTATTAGAAAGCAGTTCGTTGGCTCGATCGCACTCAGAAGTATCTGATATTTGCAACAGTATTTCTACCGTATGTTTGGCGCAGGGAGAAATGTTTTCTTTGTGCTTGCACCATTCGCTAAAATTATTATAATTTATCATGGTTTGTGCTGCCTTAATCGATTTTAGATGGGATATTTTAAATTTTAGATAAGTATAGCAATTCTATTTCATTTGTGAATGAGATTTTTTTCGGGTTTTGAGAAATTTCAGCAAAAATTGTGTAAAGTAATCTTAACCTCCTTAATTTAATTGCATTCGCAGGAGCCAAGAGCCAACTATGACACCCGAACTAATTTTTAATGCCGGTAATCTGTTCGTTGTGCCTTTCTGGGCAATTATGATTTTATTACCAAACTGGGGAATTACCCGAAAAGTGATGAATTCCTTTATTCCGTTTGCAGTGCTCGCCGTTTTGTACATATATTTGTTTGGTAGCAGTCTGACGGCGGAAAATGCGGCAGCTTTGTCGAATCCCAAGCTAGCAGATATTGCTAAGTTTCTGGGGGAGGAAACGGCGGCGGCTACGGGATGGATACATTTTTTAGTGATGGACTTGTTTGTCGGGCGCTGGATTTATTGGGAAGGACAGCGGACAGGAGTTTGGACGGTTCATTCTTTGGCTTTATGTTTTTTTGCTGGGCCGATGGGATTGCTTTCTCATATTGTAACGGCTTGGATTACTCAAAGGTTTTTCCCGAGTTCTGAAAGTCTTTCAGGGGCGGACAAGATGCCCGCGACACAAGAAAATTGATGTATTGTGGAACGGGCATCTCGTGCCCGTTCGTCCCTAAGAATGGCGCAAGATATCAATAACAATATAGATCGTAGCTAAACCAGATCCTTGTATTTTGAAAGAGGTAGATGGCGATTTACCCTTGGGTGGGGGCGGGTTTATGAGATTATGGGTTTTAGGCAATTATTGTTGGTGAAACCCGCCCCTACAATCCTCGATCACAGCTTGGAACTTTTACAAAATTTTACAATATTTTACAAGATTAAGAATTGGCTAGGGGCAGCACTAAACGAGCCACAATTAAATTGTTTTCTAACATTTCTATAGAAAAGTTTCCCCCCATTAAGCGTACCGCTCGCTGACAAATTAAGAGATTTTGCACGATCGACCTATTTGCAGAAACGGCTAATATATCGGGCCCGGAACCGCCGTTGAAGGCAGCAATTAACTGTCGATCGCCCGCGCCGCTATCGATCACAGACAATTCTAGCAAACCTTCCCCCAGCAACTCAAAGCGAATCTCAATCTTGTCACCAACTCCAGAGCGCCTGCAAGCAGCCGCCAGCAATTCGCACAGGATCAAATCCAGCTTGATACTGTCTCCGCGAACGCTCAAAGTCTGGCCAGCAGGCATCGAGACAGCACTTTCTCTGTGGACTTCCAGCAAGACTTTGGACTGTTTGACCAGGGAGGCCGTTCGATCGATCGATCGCCTCAGCAAAGCGCTCACAGGCACCGCATCTTGTCCGAATTGCAACCGCCACTGTTCCTGTTTCAGCAGCAAATGGGTTGACCCCAAAGCATTGCCAATTTGCCGCAAAACCTGTTGGTAGCGCAAAGTTTTCAGAGCATCCTTTTGTTCCTTCGCCGACTGGAAAATCGACTGACTCAACTCCCCCAACTCCTTCACCCCCGCTGCCAAAGTGCGGTAAAACTCCTCAAAACGGCGCTGTTTGTACCAATTGAGCAGCTCCAGATCCAATCGCTGCGCCTCCTGGGCCGATTGCACCGCCAAATACCTGCGCCACCAAGCCAACTGAGATGCCATCGAGCTGAGCAAACTCACCGACAACTCCGACCACTGGCGGCCCGGAGCGTCTGCTGCCACCACAATGCCCGCCGGAGCGTGTTCTGGGGCCGTCCGCAGCGCCACCGTCAGAATCTCGCCAATTCCCGGACTGCGCAGCCACCGCTTCGTAGCCAGCGGCAGTTGGCTCGTGCTCTGTTGCAGCACGCCCTCTTCTGCCAGGGTTTGTTGGATCAAAGCATCTGTTTGGACAGGAATCACCGCCTCGGGATTGAGGGCAAATACGGGATTGGCAGCTAGCGCCGTCGCAATTGAACCTTCCTCCTCACCGGGATTCCAAGTAATTACGGCTACTAAAGGACAGGAAATTGTCTGGGAAAGGTGTTGAGCAAAGTTACGATCGAGCTTTTGCAGCGGCAACTCTGGGAACATCGTCGGTGAAGCAGCAGATATCGGTTGCCCCGATGGCTCCTCAGGAGAATGCTGCAAAACCCCCAAACCCGATTTTAGCGCTCGCTCAAATTGCTGATATTTGTCGATTTCCGCACTCTGCTGCCAGGAGTGCAGGATCAATCCTAGCTGTTGGCTCACTAGCCCAACTAATTCTTGCTCAGATCGCCTCCAAGTGCGAGTTGCACTGTGCCCGACAACCAGCAAACCCTCGATCGATTTGCGATTGGCGATTTTCGATTTTAGATTGGGGTTTTCTCCCTCGGACTTTTTCGCCCGAGTGGTCGATGCCACAAGCGATCGCACCCCCGCCTCCCCCAGCACTTCCCGCCAAGCGCCCAACCGCCGATCTTCTTCCCAATTTTCAATAGCCAGAGGTGCGCTTTCTTGCAACAGCCCCACGTCAGCCACATCGAGGGCGTTGAGCGGCGACGCCACTGGCCTGCGGTTGCGGGGGAAATTTTGGCAGACAATTTCAAAGCGATTTTGTTCTTCGCCGTACAGCAGCAGCAAAAAGTATTCGCATTTGAGCCGCCCGCACAACTGCTCGGCGGTATTTTTCAAAGTCGCCTCCCAGTCAGCATCGCTGTAGATGGCGCGAGCTATTCCGGCAGTTAAATCTCGATCGATCTCAGTTTGCTGAATCCTCTCCTCCATCTCCGACACCGGAGCCGTCAGAGCCACTAACCGCGCCACTCCCCGCAGGTAATGTTTTTCATTTTCTTGCCAGATCCGGGGTTCGCTGGCTTCGACTGCTAAAAATCCCAACAATTCCCCTTGTGAAACAATCGGCGCAGCCAACAGAGAGCGAGCGCGGATTTGCTGCATTAACCGCCCAGTCAGCTCAGTTTTCAGAGAACTTTGAGATTCACCGATCCAAACCATTTCTTCCCGGCCCAAAGCCTGATAAAATCCCCCCAAGTCTTGGACGGTGATGCCCGAAGCGGGTCGCTCCGGCCCGCCCAAACCCTGAGCAACTTGGCGGTTGCTGACTCGCCGCCAAAAATAGCGCCGCTCTCGCTCGAACCAATAAATATTGGTGCGCGTGGGTTCGATAAATTCATGAGCTTGTTCGACAACCGCTTGCAAGTATTGGTCGAGCGATCGCAGTTCCCCCAACTGCGAAATCAGCGCTAAAAGAGACTCGTCTGGGTGTTTGACTTGTTGTCGCTGCCAGTCTTTTTCTATTTGGTAAAGAGCAGTTGCCAGCGCTCCAAATACGATCGCCAACTGCGTTTTTTCCCCCGACTTTGGCGACGCTCCCCACTCGTCAGTGCCGAGCAAAATCACGCCGTAGCAGCGGTCTTTGTAGCGGAGCGGAAACAGAGTCGTGCCTTGAATGTTGAAAGTTTGAGCTGCTTTGCGCCATTCTCCGGCTCTACTTTCCGAGCGCAAATCCGGGACTCCCACCGGCCGGAGCTGAATCACCACTTGTTCCAGCAAATCCCCCGGACTCAGAGCAAACCGCTGTTTGAGAAAAGACAGGTCGCCGTTAGGAGTCATGCCGCCTTTCCCGAACAATCTGTGGGCCTGTCGATCGTACAACCCGATCCAAATCAACCGCCAGTCAAATTCCGCTTGCAAGTAACCCAGTGTGGTCGAAAGCAGCACTTCAACATTCTCCTCTTCTCGCAGAGTCTGGAGAACCCGCTCCAGGGCCCCGATTTGTTCGTCTAAATCCTTCGGTCTTTGCTGCTGCCCCATTTCCAAGCTTCCCCGCACTTTTGTTCAATTTAAAATTACCAACTTAAAAATTTAAAAAATTAAAATGGAAAACAATCAACTTATAATATAATCGTCTCACTTATCCTTTAATCTCAAACATTGGATCAAGTCGATCGAAGTTGAAGTAACAACCTCGTCTTTGCTGTCGGCTCGTGAATACTTTTATTTCCCTTCTGATTTCTCATTTGTAAACTGCCCCAGTACAAGTCATTGGATATTTATCAATCAGGTGTACGGCCGCTGTTGTTTTCCGTATTGAAAACCGATGCCGAATGGCTGCACAACCGCACTCTTCAAATCCTCGAACTCGCAGCCCGAAATCAGTCCAACCCCGCAACCAGCCAAATGCTCTCCCGATTGCAGAAATCTTTGGGAGTGCAAGATTCTCGCCTCGAACAATCTTTGTGGGGACTGAGCTTTAAAAATCCTGTCGGCTTGGCCGCGGGATTTGATAAAAACGGCGTAGCTGCTGACATTTGGGCAAATTTTGGCTTTGGCTTTGCCGAACTCGGCACTGTCACTTGTCAACCGCAGCCGGGAAATCCCCAACCTCGCTTGTTTCGCTTGACTGAGGACAGTGCAGCCCTCAACCGCATGGGATTTAACAATCAAGGAGCCGAGGCAATGGCAGCCCGGTTTCAGGCAGCACAGAAACACTCAAAATTCGATACCCAGCGCCCCATGCCTCAGTCCCCATTCCCCTTGGGGATCAATCTCGGTAAATCTAAGGTAACACCGTTAGAGCAGGCAGCAGCGGACTATTTGGAGAGTTTTAAGCTGCTGAAAGATTGGGGCGACTATTTTGCAGTCAACGTTTCGTCTCCGAATACGCCTGGGTTGCGATCGCTTCAAGATGCTGCTGGGCTTAGCACAATTTTGGAAATTTTGCAACAAGAAAATCAGGGAACCAAGCCAATTTTAGTCAAGATTGCGCCGGATTTGGAACCCGAGGCGATCGCATCAATCCTCGACTTAGCAAAAACCTACCAACTAGCAGGAATTATCGCCACAAATACCACCATCCGCCGCGACGGACTGAAAACACAAATATTGCGAGAAACAGGCAAACCAATCGCCGCAGAAGCCGGGGGAATTAGCGGGCTTCCAGTGCGGGAGCGATCGACAGAAGTAATCCGATTTATCTGGCAATATACAAAAGGCGAATTACCCATAATTGGAGTTGGCGGCATTTTCACCGCCGAAGATGCTTGGGAAAAAATAGCCGCCGGCGCGAGTTTAATTCAAGTTTACACCGGTTGGGTTTACGAAGGGCCTTGGATGGTGCGCCGGATTCTCCAAGGTTTGTTGCAAAAGTTAGAAGAACGCGGATTTAATTCGATTTCTGAGGCAGTAGGTTCGGACAATCAATACACATAGGAGTGAAAAGCAAGTCTTGGGCAGGCATCCTGCCTGCCCCACAATAATTGTTGAAGAAGTCAAATAAATTATTGCAAGAATCAGCCATTCAGGGCCTTTATTAATTGCTTGTGCTTTTCTTTTCCGATCGCGATAGTGAGCTTCTCCAACAGCTAACCAGCTTTGGCAGTCTGGTCTAATATCCATGAGTTCACCCAGAATCTGATTCACAGTGCGATCGCTAAAAAAACTATCAGGCAATACCATAGCAACATTTTTCTAACATTAATACTAGAAAAAAAATTTGGTTTCCAAGCGATTTTAATCAGTATTACCTCAAAATAAGTCGGCGATAGTAATTTTCAATAATCTTAATAATTCCATTGAGCTAAGACGCATCTAATCAAATATTTCCGCTACTTTCAAAGCATTAACTTGAGCTTGAGCTTTCTGCAGCGACTCCTGCCATTCCCTTTCCGGATCGCTATCAGCAACAATCCCCGCACCCACTTGTCCCCAAACAACTCCCCCGGTCGTACCGTCACTTTTTGGTGCATATAAAAGGGTGCGAATCAAAATATTTAAATCCAGGTTCCCGCGCCAGTCCAAATAACCGCAGGAACCGTAAAATAAATTGCGCTTCACGGGTTCCAATTCTTCGATGATTTCCAGACAGCGCACTTTCGGACAACCTGTAATCGTACCGCCCGGAAATACCCCTCGAATTAAGTCGATCGCGTCGCAATCTCGTCTTAATGTACCGATAACATTACTGACGAGGTGCATCACGTGACTGTAGCGTTCAACGGTCAGAAATTCGTTAACTTTTACCGAACCCCATTCACACACCCTCCCGATATCGTTGCGTTCTAAGTCAACTAACATAATATGTTCGGCTCTTTCTTTGATATTCTCTATTAATTCCTTTGCTAATTGCTCATCTTGAATGCAGGTCAAACCTCGCGGTCGCGTTCCCGCGATCGGTCTAGTATCCACTTTTTTTCCTAATAATTGAACCAGTCTTTCCGGCGAACAACTAACTATCGCCCCCCACGGAGTTTGCCAATAACTTGCAAAAGGCGAAGGATTGATCCGTTGCAAAGCGCGGTAAATTGACCAACTACTGCAATCTGTACGGGCTTCAAACCGCAAAGATAAATTAGCCTGAAAAATATCGCCCGCATGAATATACTTCTGAGCTTTTTGCACTATTTCTTTATACTGACTCTGAGAGAGTTGAAAAATAGGAGTAGTGGAATTTTGTTGATAATTTTCCGGTAAATTATTCTCGATTATTTCTGGCTGGGTTTTCTCTAATTGATGCTGCATAACATCGAGGTGAGAAGGTTGACTCGCAGCCAACCAGAGAATTTGCGTTTGACGGTCTAAAACCGCAAAAGATTCTGGTTCGTACCAACAGCTAACCGGGAAAGGAAGCGGATCGGTATTGAGTTGGGGCAGGTGTTCGATTTCCCATGCTAAATCATAACCTAGCCATCCCAACCAACCCCCACTAAAAGGAATTTCCGGCGGTACATTTACTGCTAAATTTTGCTTTTGAGAGTCCAAAAGAGCGCGCAAAAAAGGTAAAATTTCACCGACTGGCGGTGTCCATAGCTGAGATTGACCGTCAATTATCCGGGGAGAACCCGCACAAATAGAATATCGTGTCAAGTTATTAGTAGAAGATGTAACTGGACTTTCTAGCAGAACGGCCATATCGCGGGGGAAACCATCCGATATTGAGCTTGCACTGTCGGCAGTTTTACCGAGAAATAAAATTTGAAAAATCTCAGATCCGCTGCGCTGATTTAGGGGAAGCTTTCGCCAATGCCAAGGTTGTATTTGTTTCATAATAGATTGCACTACGGTTAACACTTTCAGGACTTACGCAACGAGTCAATTTTGACACTATATGTAGTAGTAAAATGCACAGTTCGCAGCCTACTAAAATCGATTGAAAGCGTTATTTCAGCCATTACTTACAACTTGCCAAACATCTCGGCTTGCTTCTTGTTTGAGGCGTATCCAACCCCTAACGGAGTTAATGAGAAATAAAGTTTTGGTACTGTGCAAATCCTCTAAGGTAATTAATTCTTCTCTGATTTTTCCCTCCTCTAAAAGTTGAGCGCGAAACGTCCCCGGTAATAAACCGCACTTGACGGGAGGTGTGATTAGACCTGCGGGTGTATCGATCGCGATATTGGCGATCGTCGATTCGGTGATAACTCCATCTTGATTCCACAGAAAGACATCCTGATATTCGGGCTGCGACTCCAAAGCCATTGTATAAGGCAATCGGTAAGTTGTCTTGTGGTAAAGAAATGGGTTCTGAGAATCGATCGGTTTGCGGGCAATTCCCACAGATGCACCGATTTTTAAGATACCGCTATCTAGTGTCTGAGCTTGTAATGTTATGTTTCCCTCACAAGATATTGTTAACCGTATTTTTTGTTTTACTGACCCGCAAGTCATACTTAATGCTTGTAAAGCTTTGCTTGCTTCTGTTAGCGATAGAGGGAAATTAAAATAATCAGCCGATCTCTCTAATCTTTCCAGATGTCTGTCTAGCAAAAAATAGCCGTTTTTGGGTTCCCATAAAAGTGATTCTAGCAATTCAAACTTTGAATGTTGTTGACTCATATTTATCAATATAATGTAACTTCGTTAAGTTGACAAGTTTTAAACCTGCGAAGCGGTCTGTTTGTGTAATTATTATATAGGAAGTTAACTTTAATTTATGTTGCCTAAATCATTTATATTTCAATGGCACATTGCCATCTAGCTGTTAATATTAGCCTCAGCGATCGCGCGCCAGCCCTCAATTACTACGTCAGGCTATAGCAATCCTAAATTATTCAGATAAATTTTTAGGGGTAGTGCCTTTCTTTGCCTACCCCCTATCTATCGGGCAACCACGGGGGAATTGCCCCTACAATAATTATGCAAATGATTTAGGATTGCTATAGTTAGAAGCAACTACCTGCGCACCGATTTAGCCTAGGTTCCCGCCGAACCAATTGCCATTGTTTTCGGTGCGGGAGTTTGGGAAGGCGGCACTCCAACGCCAATGTTAGCCGATCGAGTCCAAGCTGCGATCGAGCTCTACAAAGCCGAGGGAGTTAGCCAACTTTTGATAACGGGATACAACAGCAGCAAAGACTACAGCGAGGTGAAAGCAATGCAGGAATACGCAGAAGCACAAGGCATAGCAGCTAACGATCTCACCCTCAAGGGAAATGGGAAAGCCTGTACTATAAAAAGCACAGGCGAGGGATGAGGAATTGGATGTTAAAACTTAAAGATTCACGGCACTCTGGCAGCATAACCAATCTTTATTACCAATAACCAATAACCAATAACCCAAAAATTTACTTGCGTTTAGAAAGTCCTGCCAGCGACCAAGTTAGACTCACCATCATCAAGCGTCCTAGAGCCTTCAAACCATCTTCACCGTTATTTTCAAATGCTTGAAACTGTGTTTGAGAATTATCATTTTCCGACAAGTCTTGAGTGGCTGCTGCTAGTGTTTCCAACTCCGCTTTGTCACAAGAAGATATCTCAAGGCTGACTTTTGACGGCTGATTTTCTTTTTCTATCATTTTATGAGTCACCTCCTTGAGTTATTGCATACATAACTCATACTACAAATATAAACTGTTTGTTTCCGGCATTTGGCTATCGAAGTTTTCCTACCTGACGATCGCCATCAGCAAGTGACGTGATATTCATCACTTAATTGTTATTGTTACTTACTAGCAATATTTTGATTAATCTGCTACAGTTAAGGCCTAACAATCAATTTCACGCTCAGTGACCTTAAGTTGAAAGTAAGCATCGGAAAACTCAGAATAAACTAAGAAAATAAAGGTGTAGATTTGATGGGAATTTATCTAGATACTGCAATAGTAGCAGAAGCCAAAGAGGCGAGCAAGTTCGGCTGGCTTTCGGGTATTACTACTAATCCAACCCTCCTGGCCAAAAGCGATTTATCTCCAGATGTGACGCTCAAACAACTGGCAAAACTTATTCCTGGGGAAGTATATTATCAGCTAACTGCATCTGATTTTGATGGCATGGTAGCAGAAGGAAAAGCGGCTTTTGAATTAATTGGACAGCAAACAGTGTTGAAAGTTCCGGCAACGACGGCTGGTTTTCAAGCAGTAGCGCATTTGTCACCGGAAATTCCTTGCGCGGTGACGGCGATATACAGCGCCGCGCAGGCTGCGGTGTCGGCGGAAGCTGGGGCAAAATATGCGATCGCCTATGTGAATCGCGCCACCAGATTGTTGGGAGACGGTTTTGCCTTAGTGCAAGATATGGCAAATGTCTTGCAGAAAACTAATACTGAAATTTTGGCAGCTAGCATTAAATCGCCGGAAGAAGCGGTGAAGACTTTATTAGCTGGAGCACATCATTTGACATTGCCTTTTGATGTATTAAAGGCGATCGCAGTTCACGAATTTTCGCAGCAAACTGTTGATGAATTTGCGAAAAATGGGCGGGGAATTTTGGGATAATACCAAATTTATGTAACAATTGAAAATTACGAATTGGTAATGGGTAATTGGTCTGGGTTGTGAATAATATCAAATCCCGTAGCATCGGAATAGTTCATCCCTCTGTTCTGGAGACTCTGCGTTCTATGGGTCAAGAGCGGTTTAACCCTCTTCTGTCACTTTCGGCAAAAAATAATCGGGAAGGCTTATAGCATAAGACTTTTACCAAAAATCTTGATTTCAGCCATTCTGTTAGAAAATAAACGCTCAAATGCTCGCTATATCTACAGTTAAAAATTTGGCTCTTATTTTTATTTTCCAAGAGTGACAGAAGAGGGTTAATCATTCCCATGCAACCGGAAGTGATAGGACTACTCAGGCCAGTAAAAAAAACAATGCAACTTTAGGCCCGCGAGCCAAACCCATACAAAATCAGTCATTACCAATTCTCAAATAGTAGGACTACGGCATTCGCCAAATCTTAATAGTACGATCGGGACTGCCGCTCACAAAAGTCTTGCTATCTCTAGCAATAGCAACAGAAGTCACAAACTGAGTGTGACCAGAAAGAGTGCTTCTTTCTTTACCCGTCTTCAAATCCCAAACTATAATATCTCCGCCCCCGCCGATCAAACTGCGGCTGTCCGGGCTAAAGGCGATCGTTCTCACCCAACCCGAATGCCCTTTAAAAGTGCGAGCGCGTTTCCCGTCTTGCACGTTCGACAAACGGATCGTATTGTCGCTGCTAGCACTCGCCACAATTCGCCCGTTCGGGCTAAAAGCTACAGCATTAACCGCGCCGCCGTGACCTGTGATAATTCTTCTGACTTGTCCGGTGTCGAGATTCCACAAACGCACAGTTTTGTCATCGCTACCGCTAGCGAGAGTTTGACCGTCCCGGCTCAAAGCGATCGCGTTTACTCCTCCGGCGTGGCCGCTCAAAGTCCGCAACCTGTGGCCGGTTTTGACATTCCACAAGCGAACAGTTTTGTCATCGCTGCAGCTAGCCAGAGTTTGACCGTCGCTGCTAAAAGCGACCGCGTTGACGGCGGCTTTGTGAGCGGGAATTGTCCGCATCCGCCGCCCCGTCTTCAAATCCCACAAAATCACATTATTGTCGTCGCCGCCGCTAGCCAAAATCGAGCTGTCCGGGCTCACGGCTAGCGTGTTGACCGATTTTTTAGAATGCACCGAATTGATAGGCCGCACCAGGCGTCCCGTTCTCACATTCCAAATTCTAATCGTCCCAAAGCTGGCGCTGACCAAAGTTTGACCGTTCGGCGACAGGGCGATCGCATTTACACTCCCGACATTATCCAAACTTCTTTGCAAAAACTGACTGCTAGGCAAACTAGAAAGCAGCCATACCGGGTTTGCCGGAAACACCCCGTAACGCAGCGAACCGTAAATTTGAGACCCGCCAATACCCAGCATCAAAACCGCAGTGCCCGCCAGCAACTTCTTTTTCCAATCAAAAACCTCTTTCTCGGTCTTGTTCAATCTCGAATTGAGAGGTCTGAGGCGGTTCATGGAACTCTGCTTCGTCGCCGCAGCCCCCCCGGAAGTTCCGCGAATTTTAGTTTGCCCCGTCGTCGGCAACTGAGTCGGCAACTGAGTTTCTGCACCGTCGAGATTTATTTCCTCCAAGCACTGCAAAACCATCTGCGGACTTTGAGGTCGATTTCCCGGAAAAGGTGCCATCAGGTAATCGATCACGTTAGCCAACGGGTCGGAAACCTGAGGAGCTCCTTTGCGCCACATTAATCTTCCCGTGCGCGGGTTCTCTGGAAACGCAGTCGGCGGCTTCCCAGTCAGCAAATAAACAAAAGTGCGCCCCAAAGCAAAAAAATCCGACTGCGGAACAGCCTTCCCATTAGTTTGTTCCGGCGGCGTGTAGCCGGGGGAAACAATACCAGTCACATTTTGCCCCTGGCCCACCTTCGCGAAATAAGTCCCCGACACTTCCCTAGCAGTCCCGAAGTCTATCAGCACTAACTGCCCGTTCGGCTTGCACATAATATTGTGCGGCTTGATATCCCGATGAAAATAGTTGAGTCGGTGAACTTGGTCTAAAATTTCCGACAGTTGTTTGAGCCAGTTGAGAGCTTGTTCTTGACTGATTGGGCGGCCTCGATGTTTGAGCCAGTCTTGCAAATTGGCACCAGCAATTTTCTCCATCACCAGACAGTGAAAAGACTCTGTGGTGTGAGCTGGCGAAAATGTAAAATAACCGTCGCGATCGACTTTTGGAATACCTGGGTGTCTCAGCCTGACCAATACGTCGGCTTCTTGCTTAAAAAGTTCTACAGCTTTGGGATGTTCTTTGAGCAGGACTTTGAGCACTTTTCGGGAGCCGTTGTCGTCCACTTCAAAGGTTCTGCCAAAGCCACCGCCTCCGAGAGGCGCGACTAGCCGATATCTACCTTGCAACAAAAGTTCTGACCCGCAGTGGATACACGCGGATTTGCCAGAGTTGGCTGGATCGGAGGGATTCGGGCATTTGGGATTGAGGCAATAACTCACAGAAGCCACATAACCCTGACTGAGGTTGCTCTATCAAATTTTACTTTGACACTCTCAGCACTCTTGGTGACTGAGATTCTTGGTTCAGCGAAGTCACTTGCCTTGACAGGATTACTCGAGCCAAAGTAGAGGTGTCTTCTCCTCAAGCGTGAATTCCGGTATGCCCTACCGTACTTGATTAGTCCTCTTGAGATAGTTAGGTTTTGATTCAAATAGGAGTTTTCCTAGACGGCAACACGGTTAGGTGTGACTGCGTACTCAAAAAAAATAAGAGTACGAGTTTTTATGTTGTCTAGTTATACTCACTTTTCAACTTATGACGATCGTAGCACACCTAGTACAAGACTCATGAGCACTCTTGATTGAAATCTTCCACTCTAGCTCAAGTCAAGCGGACTAAAGTCTCCCTGGTTTTCCCCATCCCGTCTGTTTCTATAACCTGGGGCGATCGAATCTAACAACCGGGTTGAGGTTCAAGGTTCTGTTGTTTGTCCCAGCCGATCGAGGTCAAAAACCGCTCATGAGAGCAGATGGTTGACAAAAAAATCAGAACTAATAACTAAGAGCTGCCAGATTTCAATTGTACGATCGCAACGACAACTCTCGAAGCAATAGAGGAAGAGCGGGAGTGTGGGGGATGGGGAGTGTGGGAGTCTGGGAGTGTGGCAAAGTTGAGAAAATCTGCCTTCTGCCTTCTTCCCTCAAAATCCATCCCTTAAATCGGTTAAATCTCGTAAACTGTTTCGTTGCCGAACTTCCTTCTGCAGAAGAAAGCCTGTTAAACAAGTCCCTCAATTACCGGATGGAAGTAGAAAGCCAGCCCCAAAACCGTATAAGCTGCCAACAGCAAAGTACCTTCTAGCCAGTTAGAGTTGCCGTCAGAACTGATAGAATTGGCGATCAGCACCGACACCGCAACCGCTACAAGTTCAAACGGGTTGAAGTTCAAGTCCATCGGTTTGCCCAAGACAAAACCTGCCAAAACCAACACCGGGGCAACAAACAAAGCAATTTGCAAACTCGAACCCATTGCCACAGAAACCGACAAATCCATTTTATTTTTCATCGCCACCGTCACCGCCGTCGTGTGTTCGGCCGCATTGCCAATAATCGGCACTAAAATTACCCCGGTAAACAGTGATGTCAGCCCCAAACGCGCCGTCGCTTCTTCCAGACTACCCACCAGCAGTTCCGACTCGACAGCTACCATCAGGGTACAGGCCAACAGCACCCCAACCCACAGCGGCAGATTGACTTTGTGGTCAGGACTGTCTGGTGCTAAGTTACTTTCGGCTAATTCTTCAAGCATTCCTATTTCTGCCACCCCTGCCTCGTACAGATAACTGTGGGTTTTCATCGAAAACAGCAGCGTCAGCACGTAGACGACAATCAGGACTACAGCAACAGCGCTAGAGAGGTTCTGCATAGTTGCCGGAGGGATGCCAATAGAGGTGGCATTAACTGCCGTCGGCACCAAAATGGCAATCACGGCTAAGTTCATCGCTGAAGCATTCAACCGGGCGACAGTCGGTTGAAAGTCTTGTTCTTTGTAGCGCAAGCCGCCCAGCAGCATCGCAAATCCCATCACCAGCAGCAGGTTGCTCATAATTGAACCGGTGATGCTGGCCTTGACAACATCTATGAGCCCGGCGTTGAGGGCGACGATGCCGATAATCAGTTCCGTGGCATTTCCGAAGGTAGCGTTCAGTAAACCCCCCAAATTGGCACCGAGGACGACGGCGATTTCTTCGGTGGCCGTGCCCATCCAGGCCGCTAGAGGGACGATGGCTAAAGCCGAGGTGATGAAGATTGTGGAGGATTCCCAGCCGAGAAAGTGTCCGGCGATGGAAACTGGGATAAATAACAGCAGGCTGGAAATAATTGTATTTGTGTTTAGCATTTAGATTCTCAAAAGCTGCCAACCGTCAATCATAGCCTGCCACAAAGTTTAATAAACGGGGAGGGTTGGGGATTTGGGTGTTCGCTTAAAGTTGGGGGTGGCAGATCCTCTTCGAGGGCTTTCCTTCGGATCGCGAAAGCTAACGCTAACGGGCGATCGAGCTTTGAGGCAGCCTCCTCTACTTGTACTTCACGAACTATTTCACACATTATGCGTCAGATCGAGACGCATCAGATAACCGAAAAATTTAGCAAATGCTGTTTTATTCCTCATGCAAAACAGAATACCCAAATTCCCTAATTATCCAATAATTCCGCGATCTAAAAGTTAGATAATTCTACGTTTAATTAGATTGATTTACTTACCAAAATACTGGCCAGCAAAAGTGGATAAATAGTTGCGGGTAGTCTTTGACCTCTTAGGATGTAAATTAAGCTGGGAATACATTAATAAGCAATGGGGCATGGCCATGACGCAAGTTGTAATTGTGGGAGCGGGGCCAACTGGTACGGCACTTGCCTTACTGCTGGTGAAACGAGGTATTGCTGTAACGTTGGTTGAGGCGGCAAAAGATTCCTACCGAGTGTTTCGCGGTGAAGGGTTAATGCCCAGCGGATTGGATGCGATCGCCCAAATGGGCTTATCCACTATGCTAGAAGGTGTTCCACACCGACAAATTGATGCCTGGGAGTTCGTTGTGGGCGATCGGCAACTATTTCGAGTTGATGAGCCAATGGGGTCAAATCGACCTTGTACGCTGGTATCGCAACCGCCTTTGCTAGAAACACTAATTTCAGAAGCTAAGTTGCATCCAGAGTTTGAATTTATCTCAGGTGTTCCCGTAAAAGATTTACTGTACAGCAACGATCGCATTGCGGGTGTAAAGCTAGGAGATGGGCGAGAGATTCCTGCTGCACTTGTGATTGGTACAGATGGTAGAAACTCGGTTGTACGACAGCGTGCAGAATTAGAGTTAATAAAACAGCAGAATAGTATAGATGTTCTGTGGTTTAAACTGGCCGCTCATCCTCGGTTTGTGGCGGATAATGTATTTTATTCTATCCTGAATGGCGGTAGCGGATTCAGTGTCTTTCACGGGGCAGAATCAGGAAAACTTCATCTGGCTTGGGTGCTATCTGCCGATGACAAAACGGATCGGAAACACACAGACTGGGCAGAAACTTTCGCATCGCTATCTCCTGCGTGGATGGCAGAACATTTCCGCAACTGTGCCGATACGATCGAATCTCCGATGCGATTATCTGTTGTGGTTGGTCGCTGTCCGCGCTGGCATCGACCCGGAATCATACTTTTGGGGGATGCGGCACATCCCATGTCTCCGGTTCGCGCTCAAGGAATTAACATGGCGTTACGCGATATAATTGTTGCCGCCAATCACCTTGTACCTTTATTGAAAGCAGGGGCTAATTCCGAGGATATTGACTTAGCATTATCGCGGATTCAGGCAGAACGCGAACCGGAAATTATTCGCGCCCAACAACTTCAAGCACAAGAAGCGTGGAAAGGCGAACAACTGCGAAAAAATGGATTGTTGCGTTTGTTGATGATGCAAGCTGCTCCGTTTTTGGGGGGGAAAATTAAACAATTTTGGGTAAAAGGACAGTATGAATTGCGCCAAGGAGTAACAGAGGTAAAATTGGTGGTGTGAATCGGAATGATTAAACCACAGAGGGCACAGAGGACACAGAGAAGGAGATGAGAGAGATAATAATTCCGATGTTAAGGTATTTGATATAACTGAGTATTTTTTTTGCGAAAAATCCGGTTTCTGAGTACCGGTGCGTCCAGGACTATAAAACTTAGGAGAAGTTTTTATGCGATCGACAAATATCAAAGGACCGATCGGCACTATTCACATCATCGAAGCCAGCCCCCCTGTCACCGCTGGGGAATCCGAGGCGCTGCCGGTGGTGTTCGTGCACGGTATGGCGGTGTCCGCGAGCATCTGGGAGGCGCAGCTTGCCCGTGTCGCCCGTACCGGACGCGCGATCGCCCTTGATATGCGGGGACACGGCGATTCTGCACCGCCGGAGGACGGCAACTATGCGCCCGCTTCCTGTGCAGCGGATGTTTTCGCGGTACTGGATGGGCTGGGACTCGATCGAGTGGCGATCGTCGGACACAGTTTCGGTGCCTGTATTGCCCTCGCCACAGCAGCCAGCGCACCGCACCGCATCGCGCAGTTGATTCTGGCAGACCCACCTGGAGATTTTACCAAGGTGCCTGCAGATGTGCACGAGGAACGCATCGTTCCCTACCAGAGGGCTCTGGAGACGGAGGATTGGCAGGCTGCTGTGGAAACCAGCTTCAATGAGGCGCTGACAGGAAGCACGGCCCCTACGCGCGATCGGATACTCGCTTGGTTGGCGGCGACTCCACAGGATTGCCTGTCTGGAATGTCTCGCGGGATGTTTGCCTTTGAAGCTGTTGATGCTCTCGATCGCTACCTAGCAGCCCCTGGAACACGGGCCCGCGCCATTATTGCTCCCTCAAACACTTTTCCCTTCAGCCTCCACATCCTCCGTCCCACATTGACGACAACTACGCTACCCGATACTGGACACTGGCTGATGCTGGATGCGCCGGAGGCCTTTGCGAGGGAACTGGATATTTGTTTGGGAAAAGAATCGATATGAATGACTCCTCCCTAAGTAGCTATAAACAGCAAATTCTTAATGACTTTAACAACCGTCAAAACTACGAGACTGAGCTTCATATACGGGCGGCAAACCGATTAGTAGAGTTGGCAAAAATACAACCCGGCCAGCAAGTTTTAGATGTCGCTACTGGAACAGGTTTAGTGGCGATTGCTGCGGCTTTTGCTGTTGGTTCCACAGGTCGTGTTTTGGGAACTGACTTTGCTTCGGGAATGCTGCTGCAAGCCGAGCAGAAAGTCGCTGTTTCGGGACTGACTAATATCAGGTTTGAGAAAGTGGATGCAGACGAGCAAGAGTTCCAGGAAAGCCAATTTGATGTTATTTTGTGTTCGTCGGCGATCGTCTACTTCACAGATATTCCGACATCGCTGCGTCGATGGCACAATGCTCTGAAACCAAGAGGGTTACTTGCATTTTCCTGTCTGGCAGAAACCTCGCCTACCGCGTCTGTCTTGTTTCGGAAAGTAGTACAAAGATACGGTATTGCTATCCCGAATCCCAATGAGTTACTGGGAACGCCGCAGAGGTGTTGCGAAATGCTTGACGATATCGGGTTTGAAGACATCGAAATCACGACTGAGCAATTTGGCTTCTACTTGCAAGATGCGGAAGCTGCGTGGACTGGCAATGCCAAGAGTGCATTCGGGCTTCAAAATGTGAAATGGTCAGATGAACAGTGGCAGCAGTGCAAGCTGGAATATTTTACAGAAATCAATGAAGCTTCAACCGCAGCAGGTTATTGGAACGATATCACAATGTTCTTTGTCAGAACCCATAAATCTGCTCAAGTCGATGCACTCCTTACTTAACAAATCTTTTGTCAAAGTATGCAGCATATTCACATCGCTAAAATTTCCGAGTTTGATGAGGGATTAATTATCCATTTAATTGAGGAAAGTCTGTCCCAAGGTTTTCAGTTTGTGGAAAGACTGGTCCGAGATTATCGTAATGGTTGTAACTGCTTCGACAAGGTTGGTGAAGCTTTATTTATAGCGTCATCGCAGGAAAGAGCGATCGGAATTTGCGGCTTGAATCGAGATCCTTATTTCAACGATCCAAAAGTTGGACGATTGCGGCATTTGTATGTTGAGTCAGTTTGGCGGGGAAAGGGGGTGGGGCGTTTATTGGTCGATCGGCTGATTTACGAAGCCAGTCAGCATTATCAGTTATTGACGTTGCGAACAGATACGCCAGCAGCCGACAGGTTTTATCAAAAATTGGGATTCAAGACTCAGCGCAATTGGCAGCATACGACGCATCATTTACAATTGAGCGAGATAGACTGTGCGTGACTTTTAGTCTTACCACAATTCATCGAGAGTTAAGTTGTGGGGGTTTTTGAGGATGAAGGCGTTGTTGTCTTTGATTAAGTCACCGCTACAGAGAATCGGTAAGCGTTCTTGATAAGCTTTAATCGCCAGGATATAATCTTTGTCTGCGAGTAAAGTTTGAATTTTCCGCAATTTGTCAGCTACAAGGCCGAGGAGAGTAACTTCGCCGGGAGCATCCCGGTTTTGCAAAAACCTCAAATGGCTAAGAGGTCGTTGAGGTAAGCACAACGAAGTTTTAGCATTT
>NZ_JAUBTB010000089.1:0-6582 GCF_036704965.1 Microcoleus sp. F10-B2
TAGGAAGGTTTTTTTAGTGATTGAGTCATGCACAAATCCAGGGTTTTGTCAAATTAATTTAGATGCGTTTACCCTGGCTTTCCCAGTGCACGCTACTACCGGAAGGCGGCAGCCAAACATCAGCAAGTTGTTCTGGTGAAGCAGCTTCTAAGCCTTGTGCCAGCTTTGGCGGAAAAGAAAAAATAGCGCCGTTTTTCAGCTTGATAACTATTAAATCTTCCGACTGGTTATACTGCACAGATTCGGCGCGGGGTTCTGTAGCCTCAGCGTTTTTCCATGCTTGTTTGGCTTTTGCTATTTGATCTCGGAGATTTTCCTCAGTTAACTCTTGGTCCCAGTTTCTAAATACCATATATTTCTTGCCATCGGTTTTGTTGATTTTGGGTACTTGATTATTGCTGCATGGAATTGTGTTAAGCGGACTGTGAAGGAGATGATACTTAATAATGGGTTACTACTTAGGAAATAAGTAAATAGGAGGAAGACAGTAAATTTTATTTATGGTATTTCTGGTAAGAGTAAATGTTTAGGATAAATTTTTATGCAAGAAAACCCGATCGCCCGAAAGCATCTTGTTTCGAGCCTGATCACTGGTTTAGCAGTTGGCGCGATCGCGGGCGCACCTATCGGCTGGATGGCTAATGGGTATTATTCCGAGCAGCGTTTGGCTCAAATTCTGATTTGCCGAGAAAAAAATAGAGATCAGCCAGTTGCGATTGTTGAGGCTAGGTGCGGTTCCCGATTCTAAATTTTTCTGCTAACCAGAGGGCTGTGTCAAATATTGTGAGGCTTGTGCGAATGTCGAAAGTTCGATCGTCGCGCAGGCATTTTGGCGTTGTCAACCGTCAATCGATTTTAGATTTTAGATTTTAGATTTTAGAATTGAAGCATTGACCCCACGGATAAAATCGGGGGGCAAGTTTCATCGGATACAGGTTTTTTATTTCTCCGTCCTGAGTCTGCGCGTTGGAATGAATCCGGGGGCTTGTATCCTGGATGCTTTCGGTCAATATGCCACAAACCGGAAAACTTATCCGTCAGTTGATATGTGGGTATGTTAAATTTACACAACAATGAATTACAGCAGAACAATTCCGGCTATTTTGAGTGCTACGATCGCCCTGAGTTCGATCGCCCTCATCCCACTCACATCACCTCAAATCGCCCTCGCATTAACCGCCGACAAAGTTAAAACCGTTGCCCAACAAATTACCGTTCGCATCCAGGGGCCAAAAGGCGGTTCGGGAGTAATTTTAGAAAAACAGGGCAGCACATACTATATTCTCACAAACTGGCACGTTGTCGATAAAGCCGGCGATTACGAGGTCGTAACTCCCGACGGCAAAGCTCACTCTGTATCATACAGCCTGGTGCGGCGAATGCCCGGTGCGGATTTGGCGATCGTACCTTTCAGCAGCACTCAAAGCTACCCCCTGGCTCAATTAGCCAATTCCGCAGCAACTAAGGGAAACAAGGCTTATGTGGCCGGCTGGCCGATATCGGGCGGTTCTTTGAGACAGCCGATTTTCATCGCCACGGAAGGCCAGCTTACCGGCCGCCAAACTCCTTGGAACGGTTATACTTTGGTATACAACAACTTAGTGAGAGCGGGCATGAGTGGGGGCCCGGTGCTCGATGACGCGGGGCGAGTTGTCGCAATTAACGGCATTGTCAGGTTAGAGGACAACTCTGATAAAATTGTGGCGGCGGGAATAGAAATTAATACTTTCATGAAATGGCGATCGACTATTTCCCTGCCAGTAGTTCCCCAATCTCCTACTGCCGGAAACCCGAAAACTCCGGCGACTAATGCGCCCCGCAGGCCCGCAAGTGCGATCGCCTTTGCTGCCGCAAATACCCTCAAAGGGCCTTCCGAAGTTGTCAGTTCCCTTGCCCTTGCTTCAACTTATTTTACCACAGGAAATAGCAACGGCACAATCTCAGTTTGGAATTTTCCCAGCGGGCAATTAAAAACTACCCTGCAAGGACACGCGGAAGCAGTAAACGCACTGGCAGCGAGTGCGGATGGCAAGGTGTTAGCTAGCGGCAGCGACGACAAAACCGTGAAAATTTGGAATTTAGAAACTGGCGCGCTTGTACGCACTTTGAGCGGACATTCCAATGCTGTTTCGAGCGTTGCCGTTAGTCTAGACGGTCAATTTGTAGCCAGTGGCAGTTGGGACAAAACTGTGAAGATTTGGAATGCGAAAACGGGGGAGTTGCTGCGGACTTTGACCGGGCATTCTGGGTTGGTGAATGCTGTTGCAATCAGTCCCGACAACAAAACTTTAGCTAGTGGCAGCAAAGATGGTTCAATTAGGTTGTGGAATTTAGCGACAGGTCAAGCAATTCGCACGATTAGCGGCAAAAACTTGGCTGTTTTGTCGCTAGCTTTTACTCCCGACGGCAAGAGTTTAGCTGCCGGAAACAGCAACGGCACTGTTGGGTTGTGGAATGCCGGAAACGGGCAGTTAATTCGGCGTTTGAGCGGGCATACTGACGGAGTTTGGTCGGTGGCATTCAGTCGGGATGGCACTACGCTGGTTACTGGGAGTTGGGATAAGAGTGTGAGACTTTGGGATGTGCGATCGGGGGATTTGAGAGGTACTTTGAGCGGTCATGCTGGCTACGTTAGCGCTGTGGCGATTAGCCGCGACGGTAAGACTATTGTTAGTGCGGGTTGGTTGGGGGAAATTAAGATTTGGAAAAGGAGTTGAGATTTTTTTGATTTAACCGCAGAGGGCGCAGAGGGCGCAGAGGAAGAGTAGAGAGAACAGGGTTTGCATTTGATTGAGTGGTGTTATACGATCGAGATATTTGGGATCAAAAAATGAGTGGACTAAAGACTAAATTGCCCACTGATATCTGGGTAGCAGCAACCTGGGAAGAGTTCATCGCCATGGCGGATGACGCAGCTTACAATAAAGCCAAATGCTATTACCGCAATGGACAAATGAGGATTGAAACTATGTCAGTAGGGCCAGATCGTGGACAGGATAATGCGATCGCACTTTTGGCAATTAACCTATTTTGCACTATCAAGGGTATTGCTGTTAACGGATTCAATAAATGTAGCTACCGGAAAACAGAAGTCCGAGAGTGTCAGCCAGACCTATCTTACTACATTGGAGAAAGAGCGCAATTAGCTCCGAGTGGAAGTTCGATCGCAAGTCTTGACGTTACCCCACCGCCAGATTTGGTCATAGAAGTTGCTGACTCAACTTTGGCCGATGATATTGGTGAAAAACGGTTGCTTTACGAAGAGCTAACAGTCGCTGAATATTGGGTAGTAGACGTGCAGAAATCTCAAATTATTGCCTTTGCTATCATCGCAGATAATGGCAGTCGGCGGCTCGTTCAATCTGAAGTTTTGCCGGGATTAACTATTGCTTTGTTGGAAGAGGCTTTGCGGCGGCGGAGTCGCACAGAAGATCAAGCACAGGTAGGGGCTTGGTTGTTGGCTCAATTTCAGCAGCAGTAATCGAAATAGAAAGCGATCGCCCTCTCTGCAAAAAAGCGCGATTGTCCAACCTACTTGATCTTAACTCCCCAAGCTAAACTACTAAATCTTCGATCGAGAATTTCAATAAGTCGCACAGGGCTTTCATCTGTGCTGGGTATAGCTTGGGGACGTGTCTGTCGGTTTCCCAGTTGATGACCGTTGACTGCACAACTTTACACGCTCTTGCAACTTCTATGCGAGTTAAATTTAAACTTTCGCGTCGTATTCTTAGCTTTTGCCCTAGTGTCATTATTTATCCCTAATTCAGTTGACTGTATGTATTCAGTTGACTGTATGTATTCAACTGAATATTTACAGTCAATTGACTATATTTAGTTAATTATTTTAGACTAATTTTGTAAACAACTCTTGACTTAAATTCAAAGTTTTGGTAAAAATAATGGTTATTTATAACCTAATTTCTCTAGCCTTCTATGGAATTAGGAAATTTGTGTGCAAAGCCTGAAACAAGTCAAAAGCCAGTCCGCGCCCTCGACAAGCATTGAACTGGCTTTGGCTCCAATACTAAATGGAGACAAGCTTAATTATGCCTTATAAAGACCGCCTCAACAAGTGGTTGGTTGTTCGCCTGCTTCCCAATATGCAGCGAATCACTGTGGCCCACTTTTTCAGGCATTCCGATGCTGACGGCTATCTGCGGATCGTCCGGCAGTTAATCCCCAAGGCTCAATTTGTGATTGTTTTTAATGCCGATATCAACCTAGAAACAGCGCCTAACAACATCGAAGGCAGCTAGTTGAGCGTTCGGTTAGGCACAGAACCTACTGGTAGGGTGCGTCAGATCGTTTCCGGTAGCATCGGAATTATTAGCCAAAATTAGGACACGGCAGTGCCGTGTCCCTACAATATTATTTTCGGTAGGGACACGGCATTGCCGTGTCCTCCATATCATGTATGAGTGCAACCGGAATTGATATCAGTTGGTAGCGATTCGATGTACATCGGCTAATCGTTTCCGGGCTCGGCACCCTACTACCTAGCATTTTGTTTCAAAGTCCGATCGACCCTTATGATAGATTTGGTTCTTGCCAGACTACACTGGAAGACAAAATCAAATTAAAAATTTCGCCATAAATGCGATCGACCGGCCGATCGGGCGGGACTCTCAAATTCGTGGAACAGCCGTCCCGCCTGTGGTTGGCAAAGTAAATCTAAAATCTAAAACCTAAAATCGCGTGACTTCTGACAAATGATTGAAGTAGAACACTTAAGCAAAACTTACGGTTCGACCGCAGCGATCGCGGACGTGTCTTTTTCGGTCGAATCAGGAGAAATTCTCGGGTTTTTGGGGCCCAACGGTGCCGGCAAAACCACAACGATGCGGATTTTGTCGGGATATTTGCCGGCATCCAGCGGTACCGCCCGCATCGCCGGCCTCGACGTTCACGAAAACTCGATGGCAGTCAGACAGCGCATCGGCTATCTGCCGGAAAACCCGCCGCTTTATCCAGAAATGACTGTGGAAGGGTTTCTGTTTTTTGTGGCCAGGATTAAGCAAGTACCTGCGGGCGATCGCGCGCGTAGAGTCACCTCAGCCATCGAACGCTGCGGCCTGGTTGATAAACGCAAAGTTTTAATCCGCAAGCTTTCTAAAGGATTTAGGCAGCGCGTCGGTATCGCGCAGGCGATCGTCCACGACCCGCCGGTCATTATCTTAGACGAACCAACCGTCGGTCTCGACCCCCGACAAATCATCGAAGTCCGCAATTTAATCAAAAGCCTTGGCGGCCAGCACACAATCATCCTTTCCACGCACATTCTCCCGGAAGTCAGCATGACTTGCAACCGCGTCACCATCATCAATCGCGGAAAAATCGCCGCTGCGGGTACTCCCGAAAATTTGATGGGAGAGTTGGCGGTGGGAGAGGGTTACGAACTCGAAGTTGAAGGCGAGGCGGATTTGGTAAACAGTCTGCTGTTGCCTTCTTTGGAAAATGTGCCGGGAGTTCGATCGGTCGAATTGATTCCCAGCCAGCAATTTTTAGCGAGTCGCTACCGCCTGCGGGCTTTGTGTGAACCGGACATAGAACCGGGACGAGAAATTGCCACAGCTATTATCACCTCTGGATTCGGACTTTGCGAAATGCGCCGCAATCGGGCTAGTTTGGAAGATGTGTTTTTAAGGCTGACAGCGGCTGAAAAGAAACCGGAAGAAAATCTGGTTCACAGCGAACCGGAGGTCGATCGAAATCTGCAAGAAGCCACAGAAATTCAAGACTCGATCGCGGATTCTCATCAATCCGAATCGCAACCGATTGTCGAAAATCTGATAGTTTCAGATAGGCAAGAGTCGATCGAACATCCTCAACCAGAACCAATTGTCGAAAATCTAGAAGTTTCAGAAACTCTAGAGTCGATCGAGCATCCTCAACCAGAACCGATTATCGAAAATCTGCTGGTTGTCGAAACGCAAGAGTCGATCGAGCATCCTCAACCAGCATCGGAACCAGTTGTAGAAACTCTAGAGTCGATCGAGCATCCTCAACCAGCACCGATTGTCGAACATCTAGAAGTTTCAGAAACTCTAGAATCGAGCGAGCATCCTCAACCAGAACCGATTATCGAAAATCTGCTGGTTGTCGAAACGCAAGAGTCGATCGACTATTCTCAACCAGAATCCCAACCAGTTGCAGAAACACCAGAGGAAATAAGCGATTTAGAACCAGAAATGCAACCAGTGGCAGATTTTCTGGAAACTGTAGAAAGACAAGAATCGATCGAACATCCTCAACCAGAACCGGTTGTCGAAAAGGTGCTCATTGTAGAAACAGTAGAGTCGAAAGAACATCCTCAACCAGAACCTGAACCGATTGTTGAAACCGTCGAGTCGAGCGAACATCCTCAACCAGAACCTGAACCGATTGTTGAAACCGTCGAGTCGAGCGAACATCCTCAACCAGAACCAATTGTCGAAAATTTCCTCATTCCAGAAACCGTCGAGTCGAGCGAACGTTCTCAACCGGAACCTGAACCGATTTTAGAAACCGTCGAGTCGAGCGAACATCCTCAACCAGAACCAATTGTCGAAAATCTGCTGATTGTTGAAACCGTCGAGTCGA
>NZ_JAUBTB010000089.1:6592-29263 GCF_036704965.1 Microcoleus sp. F10-B2
AACCGTCGAGTCGAGCGAACATCCTCAACCAGAACCAATTGTCGAAAATCTGCTGATTGTTGAAACCGTCGAGTCGAGCGAACGTTCTCAACCAGAACCGATAGTCGAAAATCTGCTGATTGTTGAAACCGTCGAGTCGAGCGAACGTTCTCAACCAGAACCTGAACCGATTTTAGAAACCGTCGAGTCGAGCGAACATCCTCAACCAGAACCAATTGTCGAAAATCTGCTGATTGTTGAAACCGTCGAGTCGAAACAACCTTCTCAACCAGAACCTGAACCGATTGTTGAAACCGTCGAGTCGAAACAACCTTCTCAACCAGAACCTGAACCGATTGTTGAAACCGTCGACTCGAAACAACCTTCTCAACCAGAACCGATAGTCGAAAATCTGCTAATTGTTGAAAGGCAAGAGTCGAAAGAACATCCTCAACCAGAACCGATAGTCGAAAATCTGCTAATTGTTGAAAGGCAAGAGTCGAAAGAACATCCTCAACCAGAACCTATAGTCGAAAATCTCCAAGTTTCAGATACAGTAAAGTCGAGCCAACCTTCTCAACCAGAACCGATAGTCGAAAATCTCCAAGTTTCAGAAACACCAGAGTCGAGCCAACCTTCTCAACCAGAATCCCAACCAGTTGTAAAAAATAGGCAACTTAAAAAAAAGCCACAACTGAGTAGCGATTCTCAACCAGAACAGCCACCTGTTACCAGAAAGCGACAAATAGAAAGAAAGCAACAGGATAGCGACGACAGCGAAAAACCACCCGCAGGCGACTCAAAATGAACCAATTACCAATGGCCAATTACCCATTCCCAATTCCTAAAGGTTAGTAATGATTAGTAATATTGTCGCAATTTACCGCAAAGAACTACAAAGCTATTTTGCCTCGCCATTAGCCTATGCCATCGCAGCAGTCTTTTGGCTAATCACCGGCTACTTTTTAATAGCTATCCTCCTCGCCGACGACGGGTTAATTTCCCAAATCGGCCAGCGAGACCAAATGGGAATTACCGAACCTCCCATCGACGTAGCCTATGAATTCCTGCAACTATTTCTGCGAATAATGGGCTCCCTTTCGTTGTTCGTACTACCCGCACTCTCAATGGGACTTTACGCAGAAGAACGCAAACGTGGAACCTTAGAACTATTAGCCACATCGCCCTTAACAAACTGGGCAGTTGCTACTGGCAAACTCCTCGGTGTTTTAACATTTTATACCACCATGTTGATGCCGCTGCTGTTCTGCGAGGCGATCGTCCTCAGTTCCTCAACCCCACCCGTACCCCCCGCAGTTCTCCTGCTAGGACACGGCGGCTTAATCTTACTAGCAGCAGGAGTGTTGTCCCTCGGAATGTTTATTTCCTCCCTCACAGACAGCACAATTTTATCAGCCATCCTCACCTTCGCTCTAGTATTATTTCTGTGGGTGATCGATGCAGCCGCCGTCGCTATCGGTGGCCCCTTCGGAACAGCATTAGGACATTTGTCGCTATTAACACATTACACCAATCTTGTCAAGGGAGTTTTTGATACCAGCAGTTTAATTATGTTTGCCAGTTACATCATTTTAGGAGTATTTCTGACCGCCCAATCCATCGATGCTTTGCGATATCAGCGTTCTTAAAAACATCAGGGAAGAGTTCGGGTAATCAAGAGGGGAGAGTGGGAAAGGGAGCATCTCAGTTTTGCAGCCAAGCTAGAAATTGGAGTTTTGAGGCAGGAGGCAGGAGGCAGGAGGCAGGAGGCAGGAGGCAGGAGGCAGGAGGCAGAAGGAAGGAGCCAAAAGAAGTATTTTTACAAATATGAGATGCTCCCGTGGGAAAGTAGGAAAATAGGAGAGTCGGAGATTAAAGGAGAGGGCAACAATTCCCAATTCCCAATTCCCAATTTCCCATTCCCAATTCCCAATTAATGTTAGTTATTCCACTAATTTGTTGAAATAATGAGATTTATCAATCCAAAAATCGACTTGGCGTTCAAAAAAATATTCGGTTCCAGCGACAGCAAAGACATCCTGATTAATTTTTTAAACGCCATTCTTTATGAAGCACAACCAGTCATCGAAGACCTAGAAATAATCGACTCCCAACCAGAACATCAAACTCTCGCAACCCAAGACACACACCTAGATGTCAAAGCCACAATTAACGGCGGCAGAATCGCCCTAGTTGAAATTCAACTGATCAACGTGCCTTACTTCGGGAACAGAGTGTTGTACAACGCGGCCAAAAGCTACAGCCAGCAATTAACAGGAAAAGAACGCTACGAAAGACTAAAAACAGTAATTTCCTTGAAAATTGCCGACTTTGAAATGTTTGATAATCAGCCCGAATTTATGTCGCGGTTTGTTTTTAAAGAAAAAGAGCAACAGTTTGAGTGTCCAGATACTGAAATAGAATTAGTATTTATCGAACTGCCAAAATTTAGCAAGGAATTAGCTGCATTAGAAACAACCGCCGACAAATGGATTTACTTTCTCAATAACACGAGCAATCTGGAGACTGTACCAGAAACACTGAGTGCGGTGCCCGAACTTCAGAAAGCTTTGAACATTGCCAACGAGGACAACTTCACTCAGCAAGAATTAAATGAATTGCAGAAGCAAGAACTGTGGATTCAAGACCAGCAGATTGCCATAGATGTAGCAAGAGAACAGGTGACAAAAAGCGCTCAACTTTCGTTAATATTGCGTCAGCTAGTGCGGCGATTAGGCACAATACAACCGGAAACAGAAAACTGCATCCGTCAATTAGGCATAGAGGAATTAGAAGCACTAGGAGAGGTCGCAATCGATTTTAACCATCCGTCAGATTTAACAGCATGGTTGCAGGCTAATGCGCTTTAGAATAACATCCTCGAACCGGAATTTTCTCACTCAATATTTAGATTATGAAAATTAGAAAAACAAATTGGAAATACGTTTTTTTACTCGGCCCCCTCCTCATCGCAGCGGGGTTAACAGCAGCACTTGTATCTGGAGTATGGGACCCCCTGACAGTCGGTTTAGTTATTGCCGGAGCAGTGACGATCGCACTTTGGCTGCTATATTTGAGTTACGAACAAAGCTTTTGGGGGCAGCGTTCCACTCAAGCCGGCACCAACGCCCTAGTTGCTACCCTCGCCGTCTTTGTGATTCTCGGAGTAATTAACTTCATAGCCGTTCGCTATCCCGTCCGCATCGACTTAACCGAAAGCCAACAATTTACCCTCGCCCCCCAGACTCAACAAATACTGCGAAATTTGCAACAAACAGTCAAAGTTTGGGTATTTGACCCCACACAAAATCCCCAAATTAAAGAACTGCTGCAAAGCTACAAACGCGAGGGAGGCGAAAAGTTCCAATTTGAATTTGTTGACCCGCTAGCCCAACCGGGAAAAGCGCGAGAATTTAGCATTACCAGCATCGGAGAAGTTTACCTGCAATCAGGGGACAAAAAACAAGTTCTGCAAAAAGGTGGCACTGCTTTTGGTAGCGACCCGAATCAAGGTCTTTCAGAGATAAAACTTACCAATGGCTTAGAAGAAATCCTGAGCACTCGCGTTGCTACAGTTTACTTTTTGCAAGGGAAAGGAGCCCGCCCGCTAAAGGAAGGTCAAGGCGGAATTCAGCAAGCTGAAAAAGCTCTGAAAGATAAATACTACAACGCTCAAACGCTGAATTTGACCGAACGCAAAGAAGTGCCAGAAGATGCAGATGCTTTAATCGTTCCCGGGCAGGACAAACCGTTTTCCGATACAGAAATTAAAGCACTAAAAGCTTATCTCGATCGCGGCGGCAGTTTAATGTTAATGGTAGACCCGGCAACTGATACGGGATTGGACAAGTTGCTGCAAGAATGGGGCGTAAAACTAGACACCCGTTTGGCCATCGATGCTTCGGGAACTGGTCAAAGATTTGGCCTGGGCCCTACGGTTCCCACCGTCAGGCGCTACGGCGAACATCCGATTACTCAAAGTTTTGGCACCGGCATTTCATTTTATCCGTTTGCGCGTGCTTTGGAAACCTCGCCCGTAGAAGGGATAGAGGAAAAACCTCTGATTTGGACGAGTCAAGAAAGTTGGGCGGAAAGCGATTTGACGACGAGGAAATTGGAGTTCGATCAAAAGACCGATCGACAAGGCCCGCTATTATTAGGTGTAGCTTTAGTTCGATCGTCCACTGACAGCACTCCCTTAAAGCCCTCACCTTCACCAACACCAACTTCCCCCTCGCCTTCACCCCAAGCATCGCCGACAGATTCACCGTCGCCGACAACTTCCCCGTCGCCGACAACTTCGCCGACAACTTCCCCGTCGCCGACAACTTCACCGACAACTTCGCCATCACCGACAACTTCACCGACAACTTCGCCATCACCGACAACTTCGCCATCGCCGACAACTTCCCCGTCGCCGACAACTTCACCGACAACTTCGCCATCGCCGACAACTTCACCGACAACTTCGCCATCGCCGACAACTTCACCATCGCCGACAACTTCACCAACAGCTTCCCCAATCAGCTATTCGGTGATTGTCTCGCAAGAAGCTACGCCTCCAGCATTACCGACGACTTCGCCAACACCGGCAGCATCTCCCACAGAATCTCCCACAGAATATCCGGAAAGTTCGCCAACACCGACAGAATCTCCCACAGCATCTCCCACACCGACACCAGAAACATCTCCCACAGCATCTCCCAGTCCAAAGTCAACTCCTTCTGCGCCTTCAACTCCTAGAAAAACATCGCGAATGGTAGTAATTGGCACATCTCAATTTGTGACTAACGGTTGGTTTGACCAACAACTCAATAGCGACGTGTTTCTCAATTCAGTCAGTTGGTTGAGTAAACCAGACCAGCAAAGCTTTTCTATCAGTCCGAAAAAAGCTACCAACCGCCGTATTAACATGACGACCATCCAAGTAGGATTGCTGGTTTTAGCTTGGCTAGTTTGGCCTTTACTCGGACTGGGAATTGGCGGCGCTATCTGGTGGAAGAGAAGATAAGTTAGTTGACAGTTGTCAGTTGACAGTTGTCAGTTGACAGTTGACAGTTGTCAGTTGTCAGTTGACAGTTGACGGTTGACAGTTGACAGTTGTCAGTTGTTATTAATAACAGACTCCCCAATTCCCAATGCCCAATTCCCAATGCCCAATTCTCAGTTATTATGAAATTGCAGAAAAATACATTAGTGTTGATAGCCGTCGCGCTGAGCATGACTGGGTTGGTTGCTTTGTTCGAGATGCAAGTGTCTCCGCAGGAGGAAGCGGCTAAGGAAGAAAAACAGAAAATTTTTGCTTTTAAGTCCGATCGCGTACAATTCTTTACAGTCAAAACTCCCGAAAAAATCTTGACTTTTGAGCGAGTTTATGCTACAAAAGGAGGCAAGTCTAGCTGGGAAATGAAATTGCCAGTGCAAGCACACGCAAGTCAGGCATCGGTGGATTTTTTGCTAGACAGGTTGGCAACAGGAAAGAGCGATCGCACGATTAATATTACTGCTGCTCAACTGCCAGAATTCGGTCTCGACCAACCCCAAGCTACAGTCACAGTAAAGTTGGACAACCAGGAAACTCACCGCCTAGTTTTAGGCAAAACAGACTTTAGCGGCCGCTTCTTGTACGCTCAAGCCAATCCCCCGGAAGCGCCCTCTCAAAATTCAGCCGAAAATTTGCCCGTGCTGCTAGTGCCTTTTGACTTTAAAAATGCCGTCCAGCGACCTTTGTCAGAGTGGAAAAAAGCAGAAGCACCCAAAACAGACAAACCGCAAAAACCATCTCCCACGCCAAGTCCTGAGAATCAATAGATGACCAGTCGATATGAGATGTTGCACCATTCTCAACAAGCCTTTTATGGACAGGCAAGATGCCTGTTCCACAAAGAGTAAATTTTTTTGTGGAACAGGCATCTTGCCTGTTGCTGACGCCTGTTGCTGACAATGGTGCGCTCTGGGATAGAATTTAAAGAACAAATCCCAAAACCTGTTACATCCAACATTCCTCACCTAAAATACAGAAAAGTCTAAACTTAAACTGTATTTAAGTGGCGTGCATTACCCCCAGGAAAGGGCGAATATGTTTCAGACAGCACTCAACCAAGGTACGACAGCAGCGGATACAGCGTTTGACGTTGAACTCCGCAAGGTATTTAAGGTATTTAACGGCGAAACCGCAGTCCGCGGAGTAGACCTCAACATCCGCCAAGGAGAATTTTTTAGCATCCTCGGGCCTAGCGGCTGCGGCAAGACTACGACGCTGCGCTTAATTGCTGGGTTCGAGACTCCCTCGGCGGGCGAATTGATGATTCGCGGCCAGTCAATGACCAACACTCCAGCTTACCGCCGTCCGGTAAATACTGTGTTTCAAAGCTACGCTTTGTTCGGACACATGAATGTCTGGGACAACATCGCTTTTGGATTGCGAATAAAAAAGCTGGGGAAAGCGGAAATTGAAGAACGGGTACGGGAAGTTTTGCAATTGGTGAAAATGGAATCTTTCGCCAACAGGTTTCCCGGTCAAATGTCGGGCGGCCAACAGCAGCGGGTGGCTTTGGCTAGAGCTCTGGTAAATCGACCGGCGGTTCTGCTGCTGGACGAACCTCTGGGTGCTCTGGATTTGAAGTTGCGGAAGCAGATGCAGTTGGAACTGTCGAATTTGCATCAAGAACTCGGTTTGACTTTTGTGATGGTGACTCACGACCAAGAAGAGGCGATGAGTCTGTCTGACCGGATTGCGGTGATGCACGAGGGCAGGATCGATCAAATTGGCTCTCCTGAAGAAATTTATGAGTGCCCGCAGACGCCGTTTGTGGCGGATTTTATTGGCGATACGAATTTGTTTGCGGGTACGGTAGAATCGATCGACCGATCGACTCTCACAGTTCGCACCTCAGCCAATCTGAAAATAATCGTTCAGCAGTCGGATATGTGGAGTGGTGTCACAGGCGACTCTGTTGTGGTCAGCGTTCGGCCCGAAAAAGTATATTTGAATCTCTACCAGCCGGAAGTTTCGGTCAACTGTTTTGAAGGGCGGCTCAAAAATACTATGTACATGGGCACGCACGTTCATTACGTGGTTGAGTTGGCGTCGGGCGATAAAATTACCGTGCGCCAGCCAAATACCGGCGGCTCTTTCCCAGACCCGCACACGCCGATTTATGCTTATTGGGGAACTACTGATTGTCTCGCTTTGACGGATCGGAATTAGTCAGTTGGCTGTTGGTAGTTGGTATCAGTCATTAGTCATTAGTCATTGGTTATTTGTTGGTGGTTGGTTCTCCTAACAAATAACACAGGACAATTCCCAATTCCCAATTCCCAATTCCGCAATCTTCAATCTCCAAATCTAAAATCTAAAATCTAAAATCTAAAATCTAAAATCGAACTGTGCCTCCGACTAACTTACCAATTTCCAGGATGTTCCCGGCTAATTCTACACGCCGTCAGTTCCTAAAAAAATCGGCGGCGACAATTTCTGGGTTAGCCCTTTCGAGTTGCGGCTGGCGTCTTGCAGACGTACAATCTGCTCCTGCTGCTAAAGGTGCTGCCGACCAACTTTTCATCTATACTTGGGCAGGCTATACCGATAAAGCTTTGCTCGATCGCTTTGCCGAAAAAACAGGCATTCGCGTAGTGGCCGACGTGTTTAGCTCCAACGAAGAGATGCTGGCGAGAGTTCAAGCCGGTGGCGGCCGCGCCTACAGCATCATTTACCCGTCTGACTACATGGTGGTTCAGATGAAGGAACTGGAGCTGTTGACCGAATTAGACCACTCGATTTTAGGCGGACTCGATCGGCTCAAAAAACAGTTCCAAAACCCTGTATATGACCCAGGAAACCGCTACAGCGTGCCTTTGAGTTGGGGGACAACTGGATTAATTTACAACAGCGAACAGCTCAAAGAAGCTCCTGAAGATTGGAACTATTTGTGGCAGCACAAACAAGAGTTAGCAAGGCGAATGACCCTAGCCAGCGATGTCCGAGAAGTCATGGGCGCTGCGTTGCGGATGCTGGGCTATTCTCTGAATTCTACGAACCAAGAGCAAGTGAAACAAGCTTACGAAAAGTTGGTGGAACTAAAACCGGCGATCGCATCTTTTACTACTGATGCTTGGCGGCCGCAAATGCTGACAGGGGATTTGAAAGTAGCTATGTGTTATTCTTCTGATGCTAATGAAGTAATTGCAGATAACGATAAATTGAAATATGTCGTCCCCAAAAGCGGTTCTTCTCTGTGGACTGACACTTTAGTAATTCCTAAAGGTGCTCCCAATCCCGAGGCAGCTTATAAATGGATTAACTTTATGCTGCAAGCGGATGTCGCAGCTTCTTTAGTAGAAAGGCTCAGTTTTTCAACTCCTTCGGAAGATGCTTTTAATTTGCTGACGCCGGAAATCCGCGCCAACGAGATTCTTTTCCCTTCTGAAGCTGTTTTGAAAAATTGCGAAGGTGTGGCTCCGGTAGGGAAATTTATGGAAGTGTACGATCGCTATTGGACTCAATTAACCAGCGGCTAATCTTATTTTTGCCATAAATTTCATGTAGATTTCGATTTACCGTGGGATGGGGGCGGGTTTAGGAGATTGTTTATTTTAGGCGATTATTGCAGGTGAACCCGCCCCTACATTACATTTCGATTTACCGTGGGGTGGGGGCAGGTTTAGGAAATTGTTTATTTTACGCATAGATTGTTGGTGAAACCCTCCCCCACAAATCAAAACTCAAAACTCAAAACTATTTATTTATGGCTGTTTCTACCAAAACTCCCCCTCCTATTCCTCCCAATCCTTCCTTGAAGGCTGAAACTGTTCCCCCGTGGTCGTCGTGGGCTGGACCGCTGGCATTGCTCGGCCCTTCTGGCTTGTTGCTGGCTCTATTATTAGTAATACCAACTCTGGTAATTTTTGAGCTTAGTTTGGTGCCCAATATTAAGCCCGGAGATTTGGTGAATCCTTCGGGAATCGGCAATTACCTGCGAGTGTTTGAGCCTCTGAATTTGCAGGTGATGGGTCGATCGCTCTTTTTCGCAACGGGGACTACTATTCTGTGTTTGCTGCTGGGATTTCCCGTCGCTTACTGGATCGCCCTCAATGTCTCGAAAAAGTGGCGGAATTTAACTTTGTTAGGCTTTGTGTTGCCGCTGTGGACTTCTTCGCTGTTGCGATCGTATGCTTGGATTACAATTCTGCGTCCTACGGGGGTTCTCAACTCGCTGCTGGCACTTGTAGGCATTCCTCCTCTGGAATTGCTCAATCAAAGTTCCGCAGTTTTAATCGGCATGGCTTACAGTTATTTGCCTTATATCGTGACCATTCTCTACGCTTCTTTGGAAAAGTTAGACCGCAGGTTGCTAGAAGCATCTCAGGATTTGGGCGCGAATCCAGTGGAAACTTTCTGGAAAGTTACAGTACCTCAGACGATGCCGGGAATTGCTGCGGGTTCTTTGCTAGTATTTATTAGCTGTTTGGGCGATTTTGTCGATCCGGAGTTACTCGGTGGAGCTTCGAGCATGACGGCGGCTCGTTTGATTTACAATCAGTTTTTGGGGGCGACTCAAAATTGGGGGCTGGGTTCGGCTCTGAGTATGGTATTGATTTTTGCAGTGAGTATCGGAATTGCCCTTTTGCTTAAATATGGCGATCGTAATGCAATTTAGGATGTTTAAGGAAGAGGGAATAAGCAAGAGGGAATAAGAAAAAAAACAATTTTAATTTTTCCGATTACCAATTCCCAATTCCCCATGAATTACAATTACCAATTACCAATTTCCCATTAGCGAGACATGGAAAATACCCCCGACAATCCACAGGAGGAAATACAAGCCGATATGTACTTAAAACCTAAATTTAAGGTTTCTTGGCAGGTGATATTTGCCATTTTGATGTTTTTTTATATGTACCTGCCCATCCTGGTACTCACATTTTACAGCTTTAACAAATCGCGTTTTAGCGCCGGCTGGGAAGGATTTACTTTAGATTGGTACGTTAAATTATTTAGCGATACGCGGATTTTAATTGCCCTGAGAAACAGTTTAACAGTGGCTGTGTGTGCAGTTGCAATCTCGGCTGTACTCGGCACTTTGATGGCCGTTGGTTTAGCCCGCTACCGCTTTCCTGGGAAGAGTTTATATCAAGGAGTTTCCTACTTGCCGATTATTATTCCAGATATTGCGACCGCAGTTGCAACTCTGGTATTTTTAGCGGCGCTGGCTATTCCTCTAAGTTTGTGGACAATTGTCGCCGCTCACATTGTGTTTTGTCTGGCTTACATCGCTCTCGCTGTTTCTACTAGATTGGCAGATTTAAACCCGTATTTAGAAGAGGCTGCCTTGGATTTGGGAGCAACGCCTGTTGAGGCTTTTATTCAGGTTTTGCTCCCTCAATTAATACCCGGAATTGTTTCGGGTTGTCTGCTGTCTTTTGTCCTCAGCATGGACGATTTTTTGATTGCGAGTTTTACCGCAGGTAGCGGGACTACAACTCTGCCAATGGAAATTTTTAGCCGGATTAGGACTGGGGTAAAACCTGATATTAATGCTCTGAGCGTGCTGTTAATAGTAGGTTCGGGAGGATTGGCATTTTTAGCGGAATATTTGCGCAGCCGGGGCGAGCAAAAACGGGCTCATTAGTCATTGGTCATTGGTTATTTGTCATTAGTCATTAGTCATATCATGTCCGGTCGAGCGACCGCGATTTTTGTAGGGGCTCCCCTCACCAACAATACCTGCCAACAATCTCCCATCTCAAAAACCCGCCCCGACCAGAATATTATGGTTAGTCGATCGGACATGATATCATTGGTCATTGGTTATTTGTCATCAAAAAACCCGGTTTCTTTGATCGGAAACCGGGTTTCTGAAGCGGTAAGGTGTGCGATCCACCCTACAGAGGTTTTGCGTCTAGGACCCAATTGCGGCTATTTTGCTGGTAATTTTACCTTAGTGGCCAAACCTAGTGCTTCCAAAACTTGAATTGTCATCCAAGTGAAGTCAATTTCCCACCATTTCATGCCGTGACGCGCAGAGTATTGAAAAGCGTGGTGGTTGTTGTGCCAGCCTTCGCCGTAAGTCAAAACTGCAACCCACCAACAGTTAGTAGAACTATCTTCGGTTGCGTAAGTGCGGTAGCCAAATTTGTGAGTGGCGCTGTTAACAAACCAAGTGCAGTGATATACCGCAACTAAGCGGACAAAAATTACCCAAACTACAAAAGGCCAGCCTGCTGCTAAGTACAGCAAGACGCCAAATGCGATTTGAATGGGGAGAAAGTAGTTTTGCAAAAACTGGTAAAAGGGGTCGCTCGAAATGTCTTTTGTGCAGCGAGAAATTTCATCGTGAGCGGGGCCTTTGTAAAACATCCAGCCGATGTGACTCCACCAAAAACCCCGATCGGCATTGTGAGGATCGAGCGGGCTGTGGTCGGAGTGGGTGTGGTGCAAGCGGTGCAGGCCAACCCAATGAATTATTCCTCCTTGACAGGCAAGTGCTCCGCAAAAAGCTAGGAAATATTCTACGAATTTTGGTGTCTGAAAACTGCGGTGGGTGAGCAGGCGATGCCATCCGAGAGTTATTCCCAAACCGCCTGTTACCCAGTGCATGAATACAGTTAAACCAACTGCTGTCCAATTGAAGTTACTCGGAAGCAAGGCGAACAAAGCGCCGATGTGAAGTCCTGCTAAACTAATAATGTGTACCCAATTGTATTGGAGTTTTTTTTGCGTTGCAATTGTCATTCTATTTTTGATTTCTGATTAGATTAGATGCGGATCTGAATTCACCCATAAAAGTTTGGATTGAGGGAGCGAACTGTTGTGTTGAACACTTGCCCAAACTAATAAATAATGAACGATAGATTTTGGATTAGGATTGAAAAAGATTTACCGTTGTATTTTGAAAATAAAAAATTTGGCTGCCAAACAAAATTTTTTGTTCCCAACTCTATTATAACTGATTCTGGTTTTGGTTGGGTCGATCGCACCAGAGGATCCGAGCTTACTTCAACCCAACCTGTACCCGATCGCAAAAAACAGGATTAGCCATTGGTCACGAGCCATTAGTCCAGAACTAATGACCGACAACCCATGACTAATTGCCGATCGCTATTTTTCTGCTAATTTCACTTTGGTTGCCAAACCCAGCGATTGCAGCAGTTGAATTGTCATCCAGGTGAAGTCGATTTCCCACCATTGGAGACCGTGGCGAGCCGAGTATTGAAAGGCGTGGTGGTTGTTGTGCCAGCCTTCGCCGTAGGTGAGCAGGGCAACCCACCAGCAGTTCGTCGAGCGGTCGCCCGACTCGTAGGTGCGGTAGCCAAATTTGTGGGTAGCGCTGTTAACCAGCCAAGTGCAGTGGAACACCACCACGATCCGCATAAATACGCCCCAAACCACGAAAGACCAGCCGCCTAATAAATAAAGCAACACACCGAAGACAACTTGGATGGGGATAAAATATGCTTGGAGAAACTTGTATACTGGGTCGTCGCCGATGTCTTTAGTAAAGCGGGGGATTTCAACTCTGATGGGGAGATCCGAGAGCATCCAGCCCATGTGGCTCCACCAGAAGCCTTGATTGGAATCGTGGGGATCTGTTCCGGTATCGGAATGTATGTGGTGTAACCGGTGCATTCCTACCCAGTCGATCGGGCCGCCTTCACAGGAAAGGGTACCGCAAATAACTAGAAAATACTCTAGCCATTTCGGTGTTTGAAAACTGCGGTGGGTGACTAGGCGGTGAAATCCGAGAGTAATTCCTAAACCACCTGTTACCCAATGCAGGAATACTGCTAGCCCGACCGCAGACCAGCTAAAATTACCCGGCAGCAAAGCAAATAAAGCACCGATGTGCAGAAAGGCCATAAAGCCTATGACAGGCCAATCAGGGGAAGTTTTTTTGGAAGTTGCAATCGTCATGAATATATTATGTTTACAAACTAGGGGCCGCATCTACGCCATAATGAACAGCGCGCACGCAAATGGTGAGCGAGGTATAGATGAATAGCGTTTCACGGCTACAGGAAGCAGAACAGGCACTCTTTCAGATTTTTTCTGGTATTGACGCGACAGTCAAGCAAAATCTTCAACGAGTCTTAAAAGCTTTTCGCAGCCACCGGGTTGGAGTCCACCATTTTGCAGGGGTTACGGGTTACGGCCACGACGATTTGGGTCGGGAGACTTTAGACGGGGTGTTTGCCGAAGTGGTAGGGGCAGAGGCGGCTGCTGTCCGGGTACAGTTTGTTTCGGGTACTCACGCGATCGCCTGTGCTCTTTTTGGCATCCTGCGTCCTGGTGACGAAATGTTGGCAGTGGCTGGTTCTCCCTACGATACTTTAGAAGAAGTGATCGGCTTGCGGGGGCAAGGTCAAGGTTCACTGATTGAGTTTGGCATTAGTTACCGTGAGTTGCCTCTAACTCGCGAAGGAAGTGTGGATTGGCAGGCACTGAGCTCTACTATTTCAGCAAAGACTCGCCTGGTTTTGATCCAGCGCTCTTGCGGCTATTCTTGGCGGTCGAGTTTGTCTATTTCTGAGATTGAAAAAATCGTCGCCATAGTCAAACATCAGAATCCTAGCACAATTTGCTTTGTCGATAATTGTTACGGGGAGTTTGTAGACGATTGCGAACCTACTGCTGTGGGTGCGGATCTGATGGCTGGTTCTTTAATCAAAAATCCGGGGGGTACGATCGTCCCTGCTGGCGGTTACGTCGCCGGCCGGGCGGATCTGGTGTCGCAGGCAACTTGTCGCTTGACGGCACCGGGAATTGGCAGCAGCGGCGGCGCTACTTTTGATTTGAATCGGTTGCTGTTTCAGGGTTTGTTTATGGCTCCCGGTTGTGTGGGGGAGGCGATGAAGGGAAATCATTTGACGGCTTATGTTTTTTATAAGTTGGGTTATCGGGTGAATCCGATTCCTTTGGCTAAAAGACGGGATGTGATTCAGGCGATCGAATTCGGTTCTGCTGATAAATTAATTGCTTTTTGTAGGGCGGTTCAGCAAAATTCCCCCGTGGGTTCGTATTTAGATCCGGTGCCGGCTCCGATGCCGGGGTACGAGAGTCAGTTGGTGATGGCTGGGGGTACTTTTATTGATGGGAGTACGTCGGAGTTTTCGGCTGACGGGCCTCTCCGGAAGCCTTACGTGGCTTTTTGTCAGGGGGGGACTCATTGGACTCATGTATCGATCGCCCTTGAGGCTGCGATCGAGGCTGTGGGCCCGGCTAAGTAAGCTTGTAGTGAGGACTTCTGTCTTCTCTGTGGCTGATAGTCAATCACGACTTTAGTCCTTACTACAAACAATTTGGCTAAATAATCATCAAACCTAAAATAAATCCGATGACTGTTCCGAAGCCGAAAATAAAGCCGATCGGCGTAGCATTTCCCCAATAAGCTTTTTCAATTTAGGCAAATTCTGCTCAAGTTAAAAAATTGACCTCATCAGGCAAATTCACTCAGCATTGCTGAGTGCTTGAATATCGCTTTCCATAATTATTCTGACATTGCGCGAAATCTTATCAATTTCCCAATCCCACCACCGAATTTCTAATAGTTGTGCCACTTCAGCATCGCTAAAACGCTGTTTGATTGGATGTGCGGGGTTTCCACCGACAACGGTGTAAGCCGGAATGTCTTTTACTACCACGGATTTGGCGGCAATGATTGCACCGTCGCCGATTGTGACTCCGGGCATAATCAGCGATTCATAGCCGATCCAAACATCATTGCCAATGACGGTATCGCCTTTACTTGGCAGTTCGATTAATAGATTCATGGCTGTTTCCCAACCATTCGCAAAGATGGGAAAAGGATAAGTTGAAATCCCGTCGAGTTTATGATTGGCACCGTTCATAATAAATTTGACGTTGGTGGCGATCGCACAAAATTTGCCAATAATTAATCGCTCGTTTCCGTAGTTATAAAGTACGTTTTTTTCAAAGTTTTTTGGCTCTATTGGATCGTCGTAATATGAGTAATCGCCGACGATAATGTTGGGGGATTTAATCAAGTTTTTGATGAAGCATACGCGCGGTTGGTCTGCGATCGGATAAGGTCGGTTGGGATCGGGCCCAATTTCTGTCATCAGTTTCAATCCTTATTCGTTAAGCTGCTGGATTTATCTACTGTTAATTCGAGTTAAGTTGGCTTCTGCGTCGTTAACATAAAGTAGTAGATTTTGTCAAGGGGTAAGCGAGAAATTGTGGGAGATCGATCGCACCGTGAGGCATTGAGAGTGCGATCGATCCCCCGAAATTTCCAATTCTATCGAAATTCTGAAATTTTTCATAACTAATACCAGAGATTTTACAATCAGAGTTCCAAAAAAAGTCTGACAACAATTATGGGAAAACACAAGTGCATCGGCATCCTCACCAGCGGGGGTGACTGTGCGGGTTTAAATGCAGTGATTCGAGCCGTCGTACACCGCGCAGTCGGAACTTACAATTGGAAGGTTTTGGGAATTCGTCAAGCCACCAAAGGATTGATGAGTCGCCCTCCTCAAGGCATCCCCTTAGATATTGAAAAAGTAGACCCTTGGCTGACTATTGGCGGTACCATGTTAGGCACGACAAATGAGGGAAATCCTTTTGCTTTTCCGATGTCGGATGGGACATTGCTCGATCGTTCGGATGAAATTATCGAAGGCTATCATCTATTAGGTATTGATGCCTTAATTGGCATTGGTGGCGACGGCAGTCTCGCCATTCTCCGAAAGCTTGCTAAACAAGGCAATTTAAACTTAGTTGGTATTCCTAAAACTATTGATAATGATGTTGGAATTACCGAGCGTTCCATCGGTTTTGACACTGCTGTCAATATTGCCACAGAAGCACTCGACCGCTTGCATTTTACCGCAGCAAGTCACAGCCGCGTCATGATTCTGGAAGTCATGGGACGCGATGCCGGACATATTGCGATTAGTGCCGGAATTGCTGGGGGAGCTGATATAATTCTGATTCCCGAAATTCCTTACAAAATTTCCCAAATCTGCGAAAAAATCCGAGAACGTCAAGAACAGGGTAAAAACTACTGTTTAATTGTAGTAGCGGAGGCAGTTCGCACTGAAGAAGGCGAATTATTGATGCACACAAATCGATTAGGTCAAAGTCGGTTGGGGGGAATCGGTCAGTATTTAGCTGATACAATTTCTGACTGTAGCGGCGCAGAAACCCGGGTTACTGTTTTGGGACACATTCAGCGTGGGGGTACACCTTCGCCGCTAGAAAGATTGATTGCTTCGGCTTTTGGCATAGCCGCAGTTGATTTAATTGCTGAGGAGAAATACGATCGCATGGTAACTTGGCAGCAGCGGGAAGTTATGAGCGTTCCATTAGAAGATGCTATCTCCAAATACAGAGCTGTAGAACCCTATTCTACTCTCGTAAAAACAGCTCGCGGTTTGGGAATTTGTCTGGGAGACTAGAAAATTTACGACTTGCGCAAGGCAGCAATTTTTCCTCTATCTGTAGGGTGCGCACTCCGCACCTTACTACTACAGAGAGGGTGATTGTCTTCAATAATTTATCCTATAAATAGGAATAATTTATGATAGTACGAACCTACCAAATCTGCGATACCCAAAAAATAATAAAATTGTTTTACGACACGGTGCACGAAGTAAATATTCGGGATTACACAAAAGCACAAGTAGATGCTTGGGCACCAGCAAATATGGATATCGAAAGTTGGACTAAAAGTTTAAGCAGTAAATTTACCTTCGTAGCAGAAGAGGGTGAGCAAATTGCAGGTTTTGGGGAACTGGAAGCCAACGGTCATATCGATCGCTTTTACTGTCATCAAGATTTTCAAAGACAAGGAGTTGGCAGGCGAATTTTAAAACAAATTGAGTCAAAAGCCAAAGACTTAGGAATTAATAAGTTATTTACCGAAGCCAGCATTACAGCTCGACCTTTTTTTGAAAGCCAGGGATTTATGGTGATTAGAAAACAAGAAGTAGAACGGAGAGGACAAAAATTCATCAACTTTCCAATGGAAAAAAATATATAAACAACGATTTGTGTAAAATTAGATCGAAGAGTTTTACGGAGGAGTTGCGATCGTGACAGAGGCTACAAATGTTCTGGGCGGAAAATTAGAGACTTGCTGCACGTCGCCCATGACAGGATATTATCGGGACGGCAAATGCAATACAGGTGGTGGCGACTTTGGGGTTCACACTGTTTGCGCTCAACTGACAGAAGAGTTTTTGCAATTCACTAAATCGAACGGAAATGATTTGAGCACTCCGGTTCCCGAATTTAACTTTCCCGGTTTGAAGCCTGGGGATTGCTGGTGTTTGTGCGCTTCTCGGTGGAAGGAAGCAATGGATGCTGGATGTGCGCCACCTGTGGTTTTGGCCGCGACTCACGCCTTGACTTTGGAATACGTTTCTTTGGATGAATTGAAACAGCACGCTGCTGATTTTTAGAAGGATGTTGGTGTGCGATCGCTTTTAGTCAATAAGGGCGATCGGGTTTTTCTGATGAATATCAAATTTATCATTCGCGACTGAAATATTTAAGGGCGATCGGGCGTCACTGTAAAGTTTTATGGTTGAGTTTGTGGTTCCCACTTACAGATAGACTCTGGTTTGAGAGGGCAAGTTTTAGGGGCGATCGGATTTCCGCTGAGGTAGAGTTCAGTCAGTTTAGTGAAAGATGCTAGCGGTTTGATGTCGCCGATTTGATTGTTTTCGATGGAGAGCAAAGTCAGGTTAGTCAAGGATTGTAGCGGTTTGATGTCGCTGATTTTATTGCTGGAGAGAAAGATATCAGTCAGGTTAGTCAAGGATTGCAACGGTTTGATGTCGCTGATTTTATTGCTCATGATGACGATCCCTGTCAGGTTAGTCAAGGATTGTAGCGGTTTGATATCGCTGATTTTATTGTTGGAGAGGAAGAGCAAAGTCAATTTAGTCAAAGATTCTAGCGGTTTGATATCGCTAATTTGATTGTTATTGAGGACGATCCCTGTCAGGTTAGTCAAGGATTCTAACGGTTTGATGTCGCTAATTTGATTGTTGGAGAGCCAGAGCGAAGTCAGGTTAGTCAAGGATTCTAGCGGTTTGATGTCGCTAATTTGATTTTTGGAGAGCAAGAGCGAAGTCAGGTTAGTCAAGGATTTTAGCGGTTTGATGTCGCTAATTTGATTGTTGCTGAGCTGGAGAGAAGTCAGGTTAGTCAAGGATTTTAACGGTTTGATGTCGCTGATTTGATTGTTGTCGAGCCAGAGCCAAGTCAGTTTAGTCAAGGATTCTAGCGGTTTAATGTCGCTAATTTGATTGTTGTAGAGGTGGAGAGAAGTCAGGTTAGTCAAGGATTCTAGCGGTTTGATGTCCTTGATTTGATTGCTCATGAGCTGGAGATGAGTCAGGTTAGTCAAGGATTCTAGCGGTTTGATGTCCTTGATTTTATTGTTGTCGAGGTAGAGCTTTGTCAGGTTAGTCAAGGATTGCAACTGTTTGATGTCCTGGATTTTATTGTTGCTGAGGTCGAGATCTGTCAGGTTAGTCAAGGATTCTAGCGGTTTGATGTCGTTGATTTTCTTGTCGTTGAGGTAGAGTTCCTCAATACTCGAAAGTTTTTGATAAGCTACATCGCACTCAGTAGTCTCTGCTACCTTCAACAGCAGCTCAACAGTATGTTTAGCTTCAGGACTCAAAGAAGCTTGAGCGCGACACCAATCAGCAAATGTTCGTCCACTTTTTCCCGCCTGCGTTTCCGAGACTAACGCGGAAGGTCTATTTCCACATGATGCCAGACCGATCGCACAACAAGTAACTACTATCAATTTTTGTAACTTCATGTGTTTGTGTGCAACTATGAGTGTCATAGTCTTGTACCTCTAATTTCCCCAACAGTAAAGTTTGAGCATTTAATTTCAGGGTTCCCACTTACAGATAGACTCTGGCTTTAGCGGGCAAGTTTTGGGAGCGATGGGATTTCCGCTGAGGGAGAGAATGCTCAGGTTACTCAAAGATTCCAAGGGTTGGATGTCGCTGATTTTATTGTTGCTGAGGCTCAGAGAAGTCAGGTTAGTCAAGGATTCGAGCGGTTTGATGTCGCCCAGAAGATTTGTATCGAGGAAGAGTCCAGTAAGGTTAGTCAAGGATTCGAGCGGTTTGATGTCGCTGATTTTATTGTTGCTGAGGACGAGCACTCTCAGGTTAGTCAAGGATTCGAGCGGTTTAATGTCGCCCAGAAGATTTCCGCTGAGGACGAGAATGCTCAGGTTAGTCAAGGATTCGAGCGGTTTAATGTCGCTGATTTTATTGTCGCTGAGCTCGATCGCAGTCAGGTTAGTCAAGGATTCGAGCGGTTTAATGTCGCTGATTTTATTGTCGCTGAGGCCGAGCGCAATCAGGTTAGTCAAGGATTCGAGCGGTTTAATGTCGCTGATTTTATTGCCCCTGAGCTCGAGTTGAGGCACGTTAGTCAAAGATTGTAAGGGTTTGATGTCGCTGATTTTATTGTTGTGGAGGGAGAGCGCAGTCAGGTTAGTCAAAGATTGTAACGGTTTGATGTCGCCCAGAAGATTGTTGTCGAGTTCGAGCTCTGTCAGGCTAGTCAAGGATTCGAGCGGTTTGATGTCGCTGATTTGATTGTTTCCGAGCGCGAGCGTAGTTAGGTTAGTCAAGGATTGCAAAGGTTTGATGTCGCTGATTTGATTGTTTCCGAGCGTGAGCCAATTCAGGTTAGTCAAGGATTGCAAAGGTTTGATGTCGCTGATTTGATTGTCGCTGAGGGAGAGACGATTCAGGTTAGTCAAAGATTGTAAGGGTTTGATGTCGCTGATTTTAGTTTTGTGGAGGATGAGAGAACTCAGGTTAGTCAAAGATTGTAAGGGTTTGATGTCGCCCAGATGATTGTTGCTGAGGGAGAGCTCAGTCAGGTTAGTCAAGGATTCCAATGGTTTGATATCGCGCAGATGATTGTTAAAGAGGTCGAGTTCTGTGAGACTCGAAAATTTCCGATCGGCTGCATCGCACTCAGTAGTCTCAGCTTTCTGCAGCAGAACCTCAACAGTATGTTTAGCTTCAGGACTCAAATCAGCTTTTTGGCGACACCAATCGGCAAATGTTCGTCTACTGTTTCCCGATCGCACTTCTGCTGCTGCTTTCCCCGACACTCCATTTCCAGATAATGTTAGAAGTACACAACAAGTAAGTGCGATCGACCTTGGTAAATTGATATATTTCTGTGCCACTATAAGTGTCATAATCTTATATATCTAATTGAAAGTTAAAGCCATCTTGCAAAAACAAAACCAATAATTAATTCAGTCCTTTTCAAAGAACTTAAGCTTTGAGGCAGGGATTGAAACCCCTGCCATACTGAAGGAAAGAGGGCAATATCATGTCCCTGCAAAACAGCTATTAAAAACTCTCTGAATCACCTCACTCAGGCAACTTATACTGCCCCACAATCCGCTTAGCATATTCCGGCACATGAGCCTCTAATTTCTCCGGGTAATTGCGCTTCACGTACAGATAATTGCGAGTGAAATGAGAATCTATCGAAAACCGGGCATATTCCAAACCTTTCGGCCCAATTCTTTCAATAAACACTCCCATTAACTTCGCCGCCCACATCGGCAATGTCACTCCTTTTTCGTAAGCCGGAATGCTTTGCTGAACGGCTTCTTTTCGGTTTCCCTTAGACATCACGGGCTGAGTATTTAACTGATCCGCAACCAAATCTAACATCTCTTGCCCCGTGTCATTTCGCACCACAATCCATTGCCAGCCAAAAGGTGCTCCCATGTAGCCGACAACTAAATCTGCTAAAGAATTGACATAATCAAAACAGCTCAAACAAGAAGGAGCAAAAACGTCTTTCAATTCCTTAGTATTCAAACCAAAAAACGGCACTTTTTCTTCCGAACCATCTTCGTGTTTGAAGTGAACGTTAAAGTCTTGCATAAACTCATAAGACACAACTGTTTCGGGAGAACGGCTAGTCGTATCTAGGAATTTCTGTAACCCCGCGCGGCTGACATTATCGACACAGGGAGTTCCCAAAACGTAGAGCTTCTCTAAACCGAGTTTTTTCTCGACTGTTCGCAAAGCTTGAATTTGACAGCCGACACCAATTACTAACAGCCGCTTCATCCCAGATTTTTCAATTTGTTCCAATACTGAAAGGTTGGGAGAGAGAGTTGGTTTGTTGACTTTTGCTGCCAGAATTTCTGCACGATTTGTAGCAATAATCGGCATCGGTTGAAAGCGGTCTTCTTTGGTATTTTGGACGCAAACAACGCCTTCTACAATGCCTTTTTCGAGCATTTCAATCGCAATTGTGCTGACGATTCCCGTCCACTGAGCGCCCTCGATCGGCTCTTTTTTCCGAGCCGCCATCATGTTTTGACTGACTCCGAAATACCAATCGTCGGGATTGTCGAGATTGCGCGATCGCCCGTGAATCTCTGCTTCTAATTCCGCGATGTGCTGTGTTAAGAAAGCACAAGATTCCTTGACATAATGGATGTAATATGTATCGCACAAACCGCACTCGCTGCAAAGTTCTTTAGCGGGGCGGCGGCTACCCGGTTTGAGGGCTTTGGATTTTTGGTGTTTAGTAGAATCTGTTGCGGTCATCTAAATTGCTAATTTTATCGAGATATGGCTTTTGTTAGGATATCACAGCAATTTCCGCTGATTTACCTCTTTGATTCTTTCTTTCAGTCCCGGCAGGCGGACGCAAGCTTGTGCGGAAGCAAATTCGGTTCGCCCGAAATTGGCGGTTTTCAAAGCTTAAAAAATATTAGTCAGGACTTACCTAGGTTGCGCTAGAAACCCAGTTTCTGGCTGAATACCTCACTGTTAAACCTAAGATTTATGGTAAAAACCGGGTTTCTGTGTGTAGTTTTGGTAAAAAAAATCGGTTTCAGAGCAGCGCAGTGCGTCCAGGAGTGTTGGTGTAAGTCCTATTAGTATCAATCCGGATCGAGCAGGTGATCGCGCGAATACATTGCCAAATAAAGCTATAAAAAAATGGTAAAAATATTTGTGACAACAGCCCTCGCTGGCATCACGATCAATCTCGCAATTTCTAGCTTAGGATTTGCTGCTTTAGTTCGCCCCGTTGTGGGTATGAATCAAACTGTTGCGGTTCTAGAAAGAATGTTCAACGCGACACAAAAGCCGGCGGCGATCGACTATTCGCGCCTAGGGATTGGCGGCGTTAGGTTGGGGATGTCTGTAGAAGAGGCAAAACGCAAGTTGGGAAAACCGCAGCGCGACGAAACTAAACCTGCTGGGGAGGCCATCGGCGGCAAGATTCGCACGCTAACATACTCGGGATTGACGGTAGCTGCATGGGAGGGAAAAGTTTATTTAATTTCTGCTACCAAGCCCAAGTTCGTGACAATTGATGGTGTGAAGGTAGGAGATAACAGCCAAAAAGTTGTTAAAACTTACGGTTATGGGTCGCAATCTGTCCAGGGTGGAGTGACTCGGTTGACTTACAGCAATGACCAAAAGGCTTCTAATTTGATTTTGGAAATTAAGGGCGATCGCGTGCAAAAGATTATTGTCGGCACGCAGCTAAACTGAAATATTAGACAATAGTACAAAAGTCCCCGTTCACAAGTTTGTACTAAAGATTTTAGTCCTTATTTATGCAGGGTAAGAGCATCTCAATTAGGCTTGACACAAGGACTCAGAAGAATCTAATGTAGGGTCAAGAAAACAAGAAAA